>JAEKNW010000057.1 GCA_016838885.1 Candidatus Cloacimonadota bacterium | reverse complement strand
CTGAAATTACTAATGAATTATTGAAGATGAGGATTCGACATGGTATACTCAATCTTAATAATAACTGCGAATTATCAAAAAAAAGGAGTACACCATGTCGAAATTTGATAGCAATTGCTTTAAAGTTGGCACGAAAGATGCACTCCAACACCTGTGCCAAGCTATTAGAATTTCTAAGAAAGTTTATCACTTCTGATGATTTTATCAAGCAAAATCGTCAAAGGCCAACAGATTTTATTCGTCAACGAAAACTCCCTTTTTCAACCTTGGTATTTTTCCTCATAAACTTGATCAAAGGTTCATATCAGGATGAACTCAATCATTTTTTTAAAGCTATATTCGGTTTTGATGTTGCAAAGTGCTTTGTATCAAAAGCCGCCTTGGCTAAAGCAAGAATGAAACTAAAATACGAGGCATTCATCGAGCTCAACTTTCAACTGGTGGACTATTTTTACAGGAACTTCAAGCCTTTACGGTGGAACGATTTCACTCTCCTTGCCATAGATGGGACGACGGTTCAATTACCTCGAATAGCAGCCATTTCAGAACATTTTGGTGTTTGGAAGACCAAACAGAAAGGGGAATGCCCTATGGCACGAGTTTCACAAATGTTCGATCCCCTTAATAAAATAACTGTCGATGCGATCATTGAGTCCAAGGATTTTGGAGAACGTGAGCTGGCAGCATTTCATCTACTGAAATTGATGCCAAAGGATTTGATCCTTCTTGACAGAGGTTACCCTGCGTATTGGCTGTTTAATTTGATTTTATCCACAGGGGCAAATTTTTGTGCACGTATCCAGCGTAACCGATGGAAGACCGTACGTCAATTTTACAATTCCGGCAAAAAAGAAAAGATTATTTCGTTACCGGCGTTTTCAAGCTCAATAAAATATTGCAAAGACATGGGCCTTGATCTCAAACCATTGAAACTGCGATTGATCAGAGTGGAACTTGATACAGGTGAAATCGAAATTCTTATCACGTCCCTCCTGGATAACGAAGCGTATTCACATGACCAGTTTGCAGATCTCTATCATTTAAGGTGGCCTGTGGAGGAAGATTATAAAATAATGAAACAATGGATTGAAATAGAAAATTTTTCCGGCAAATCGGTTCTCTCTGTCTACCAGGATTTTCACGCTAAGGTTTTTTCGAAAAACCTGACCTCAGCTTTGATATTTCAAACTCAAACCATCATCGACAATAACACCCGGGAGAACAGGTATCGATACAAACCCAACTTTACTCAAGCATTATCAAACATTAAGGATGTTATCCCACTATTGTTTATTAGATCAAAAAGTAAAGTTATAGAAATAATATCAGATCTGCATGCCATTATTATCAGGACAATAGAACCAATAAGGCCAGGTAGAAAATATCCGAGGAATTTTAATAATCGGAGTGGGCGGTTTCATTATTGTTACCAACCAGTGCGTTAAGTTAATGACATTG
>JAEKNW010000056.1 GCA_016838885.1 Candidatus Cloacimonadota bacterium | reverse complement strand
GCTTACAGAATTTGAAGGCATATAATATATATATTCCTGAAAATTATGGAAGTTACTTTTGCAAAAGAATATAGTGCTATTCTCAAAGATCTACTGCATCATTCGGGTTCAACTCCAAGAGAAACAACCTTTTTTAATATGAGATATAATCCTCTTCTGTGGGAAGCGGGCAACCTAGTCAGAAGATGGGCATTTCAGCCTGTACCATGCTTGGGAAAGCATTGAAAAACCAGACTTTTGAATATATTTATTAAACCATGAATATAATCATTGACACTCAAAGGATATAAATAATAATTGATCTTTGAGAGAAAAAATAAAGGAGTAAGTATGAAAACAAGAGAATTAATATGTAATGAATTAAATGATTTCTTATATCAAAATGACCATGTTTTGGCAGTTTGGGAAGGTGGTTCTGTGGCTACTGGCTTTGCAGATGAATATTCTGATTTAGATTTAGTCATTGTCGTCAATGATGATTATGTGGAAGAAATGTTCAGAAGCTTAGATGAATTTATTAATCAGAAATATCGGACTATCAGAAAGTTTAGAGTACCTGAACCTGCATGGCACGGTTTCTCTCAAACTTTTTATCAGGCTCAGGATGTCCCAGAATATTTTTACTTTGATATCTCTGTAATGAAAAAGAGCTTAGAAGATAAATTTCTAGAAACAAACAGACACGGAACTCCCAAGATTTGGTTTGAAAAAGAGATCTTTGTTCTTCCCGTAGATTCTAACCAAGACGATATTGATAAAAGAACTAAAAAACTTTTCCAAATGGCTACAGCAACTGATTTTATAACTATTCTTGAAATTAAGAAAGGGATAAAAAGAGGGCTTTTCTCAGAAGTATTTCCCCTCTACTTCACTTTTATTGTCCGCCATCTTGTAGCCTTACTTAACATCATACATAGACCGGAAAAAGCTGATTTTAATCTAAGATACATTTATCGTGATTATCCTCTCCAAGATTATAAGCTTATAGAAGATGGTCTGCAAGTAGTAAATATCTCTGATTTAAGTTTAAAATTCAATCTACTCCTTGAAAAATATGAAGCACTCAAACTTGAAATACTTAACCCAAATAATGTACAAGCTACAGCATGATTCTGGGTTAAAAATAAAATAATCAATATTTGTAAAAAACAAAATAATTTATGATTATTCTTCATAATAATCTTGACAATAAAAGTATTTTAATTTTTATAGAGTAAAATGTTTAAGAAGAGGAAAAATGAAAAAAACACTAATCTCAATCTTGTTACTAGCTATTGTTATGCTAGTTTTGTCTTGTGATAGTACCAGTAGTCCTATTAATAAAGAAAGCTTCTCACTGGAAGTAAGATTAAAGAACTCCAATAATGAACCTCTTACTGGTTATAGAGCAAGCATATTTCCTAAATATGATAATTTATATAGTTGCAAAGATAATGATAGAGCTGAGGTTACTATCATGTTTTCCATACCCCAAGACTCTTATGTTAAAGTTGAGATATATGATTATTTCGATAATTTTCAGAGATTACTTATGGATGAACCTCGACAAGCAGGCTATACTCAATTAGTTTGGCATCCGGGTATAGATACGAAAGATGGCATCTATAAAGCTATCATGACTGTTAATGATAGCAGTACTTTGCTTGATTCGCTGTCATGTTATCTCTATAAATATACTCAAACAGATTTAAATCAAGCTTTTTACCATACAGATGAATATGGTCAGATTAATGAAGCATCTAAATTATCATTCCCATATTTGTATTTCCAGTCAGATTTCACAATTGTTGACCCACAAGGTACTTCTCTTTCTTTATTAGAATTTTCCCCTGAAACATCAATCATTATGGCAAATAATGAAGGAGAAAGTAAGAGATTCAACTTCAATATTACCAATGGAAAGAATATTATTGAACTTAATTGGGACCAAATGGAGTCTGTAGATAGTGAAGATGAGAAAGTAATTCAAAAAATTGGGGAAAGAGTAACTGAATCCATTAATTATTATAAAGATAATGATGGTGGTCTACCACCTACAACCTCCATTAGAGCTTTCCCAAATCCCTTTAATTAGGTTTTAACCCAAATAATGCTGTAGATCTTTGAGAATAGCACTATCTTCTTTTGCAAAAGTAACTTCCATAATTTTCAGGAATATATATAATGCCTTTTATGAATGCACCCCCTTTGTCACCCTCAAAGAAGGGGATTTTGCTAAAAGAATCTGCACTCTTCTCTAAAGCTCTACTGCACCATCGGGTTTAAAAAAAATAAGTCATTATCAAAGTAATAATGCATTATTAACAATAAAAAAAGGGTAGGTACAAAACCTACCCTTGATGCTTATATTAGTTAATTATTTAATGATCTTTTAAAGGACTCCACTCTTTCCAGACATTTCCTACCAAGGCAGTGCCTGGTTTGAGGATTTTTTTACCTGGTTCCCAACCAGCAGGACATACTTCAGCACCTTTGTGTTTTCTAACATGTTGGTAAGCTTGAATTTGTCTAATTGTTTCTTCCAATTTTCTTCCTACTGGAGGAGTTAAGACTTCCATCGCCTGTACAACTCCATCCGGATCAATAATAAATCTTCCCCTAAATTCAACTCCGGCAGCTTCATCATAAACTCCGTACATTGAACCAACATGACCGGCACCATCTGAGGCCATGTGGAAAGGAACATCCCTTTCTGCCATTTTACTTAACTCTTGATCATTCCATACTTTGTGAACAAATTGACTATCAACACTCATCGAGATTACTTCTGTATCTAACACTTGAAGTTTTTCATAATTTGCAGCGACCGCTGAAACTTCAGTTGCTCAGACGAATGTGAAATCACCGGGGTAGAAACATAATACTACCCATTTTCCTTTGAAATCTGATAACTTTACTGAGGTAAATCCACCTTTATAATAGGCGGGTGCTTCGAAATCTGGGGCTTTGTGTCCAACTCTTACGATATCCATAATTTTCTCCTTTGTGTTGATTTGCTCAGGTTGGGCCTGAGGGGTTTTCTCGATTTTTGATATAGGTCTTGCACAACCTACTGCTTTTTCTTCCATTTCATTCTCCTTTGAATTAAGTAAAATATCATAATATATAGTATAAACAAAAACAACGGATAGTCAAATTAATATTTTTTTTCTAAAAATCTTGACAAACTGTATTAATATCAATTTACTGTAAAAAAAATAATAAAATGAGGAAATACCGTGAAGAAAAGTTTAGTATTAATTTTAGTTATCGTTTTTGCATTAGTAATAGGGTCCTGTGATAAATCAAGTAGCCCTTCGTCAAAAGAACCATTTTCACTCAAGATTAAATTAGTTAATTCTAATAATGAACCTTTGCCATCCTATATTACAACGATTTACCCCCTTAATGAAGGACTTGTTAGTAAATTAACTCTTGGTAGACCTGAAGTTACGCTAAATTTCACTGTTCCTAAAGCTGATAGTGTAAAAGTAGAAATTAAAGATTATTTTGGTAATGACATAAGAACTCTGCTTGATGAAGATCTACAAGCCGGAAGCCATTGTCTTGTTTATGTCCCTGAATTTATGACTCCAGATGGTATCTATGAAGCCATATATACATATCATGATGACGAAGGATTGGAAAAATCTGTATCCTGTTATCTTTATAAATTCTCTGAATATAATTTAGATTTGGCTAAATATATTACCAATGAATTAGGTGAAATTAATGAAACAAACAAGCTCTCGTTTCCCTTCTTATACTTTAATGACGAGTTTGAGTGTAGAGATGAAATGGGAAGTAATGTCGGAAACTTAACCTTTACTTCCCCTACTCTTGTAAAAATGTCAAATAATGAAGGAGTTACAAAAACAGCTACTTTTAACATAACTAATGGTAAAAATGATATAGAGTTAAACTGGGATGAAATGACCATAGTTGACGAAAGTCCTTCTAATGAAATTGTTGATATTAATAATACTGAATCTATAGAAGATAAAATGAGTAGAACCAAAGGTAACGATGGTGGCTTCCCTCCAATGGATCCTAGGATTTTAGCCTACCCTAATCCTTTTAATTAAATAAGCTTACGACTCTTTTCTCATACGTTTTTTTCTAACAATCCTGCTCCTTCCCTGCTTGTCTCTCAATAAAACTCCAATGATTCATTGAGAGACAAGTAAGGAAGGATTTGCATACTTACTGAATGACCACAAGCTAAAGCTTTAGAGGTCATTTAATCCTATAAATTGTTTTAAAACTGAATATGATTCACCTTTGTGTGCATTCTAAAATTCTAACAATCTCCTAAGCTATAGCTAATTTATAGCGATAAAAATATTTTACAATTAAGTGTTTATATCTTTGTATGGAACAAGACTTGCATATTGTTATCTTACACAAAGATTTTATTAACTTCAAATTAGGAGGATAGTTATGAAACTGTATGTAACTGTGGTTTTAGTGTTAATGGCTAATATCTTGTTTAGCCAAACTATGTGGGATAATGCTTTGCCTATTAGGCAAGCTGGAGATTTAGAGTGGAATCAATCATCTATTACAACAGAAGATAACGAGATTGTTCATGTCTGGTCAGAAAGTAATTATGGAATTGGAGATATCTTAGCTATGAAATTTGATAATGAAGGTAACTCTCTTTGGGGACAAGATCCAATTGTGGTAGCAGATTCTGACAACCATCAAACTAATGCAAAAATCATAAATACCAATGATGGAGGTTTTGTTATTGTCTGGATGTATTATAACGAATATAATAACCATCATGAGATAAGAGCCCAAAAACTCGATTCTTCTGGTAATAGACTATGGTCAGATGAAGGTGCTTTTATTTCTGACCAATATAATGATAATGTATCCAATCGATTAGTGCTATTTCCTAATGAAGTTGGTGGAGCAATAATATCCTGGGTCGACTATAGCACTATGGCTCAAAGTTTAGATAGTAATGGTTTAGTCCAGTGGGGGCAAGGTGGTTTAAATGTCGGCTATACATATTATAGTAATCAAATAACATCAGATGGAAATGGTGGACTAATTGTTGTTGATATTCCAGAAAATGAAGATACTATGTTTTATAAAAGAATTGATGCTTCAGGTGTTGTATTGTGGAGTGAAGAGATAGCTTTAGATACACCTGGAGATAATCCAACAACAATGAGATTAATCTACAATAATATTGACAGTTATTATCTTATGACAGAAGAAGTTAACTATACAGATATTGAAATAGCTGTAAGAAAATTATCATTAACAGGTGAATTAGATTCAACTGTAACCAATATTCCAATCATGCACAATCTAATGAACCCTTTCCTCTTTGAGTATACAACTAATGCTAGTGGCGAACTATTTATAGTAAGTCAATCTAAGGTTAATTTATCAGATGATGAAATTAGCTTACATGCTTTTAAGCTTGATCAAAACTTAGATCATGTTTGGAGTGAAACAGGAGAATTATTAGATAGTTTCATCACTTATGTTTATCACTCAACTAAGATAGAAGCTACTGATTCAGGAGACTTGTTTGTTATTAATGTGCAAGATGGCATAGAAGAGCCTTCTGCTGTTGATTATCATGTTCACCTGTATAGTATAAATACTGATGGGACAATACAAACTGATCCAGAAGGATTCCTTATTTATCAGGATGAGAATATTTTTCCTTCTCTATCTTTAAACTATGAGGATGATTTATTCATAGTGTGGACTGAAATAACCGATGGTTTTACAAATCTTAGACAGATGGTACTTAATGACGAGCTCCAGACTGTAACCCCTGAAGATAGTGAACTTGTTAGACACAGTCTCACTGGTAGTATTTATATGGATAATTATAAAAGTTATACTCTGCCTAATTCAGAAAGCACTGTTCTAATCTGGTTAGACAAAAAAACATTAATGAATAATAAGATTAAATATCAAATTGTTAATTCAGATGGCAGTGTTGAATTTGCAGAAAATGGAATAGATATCGCTGATTTCACTATTTATGGAGATTATGATTATGGATATGAACCTATCTCATTAGCTACTTCTCAGAATGAATTAGGTCAAATTTGTGTTGCTTGGACTTCTGGATATGGATTTGGTACAAGAAGTAGGATTATTGATACTGATGGCTCTCTCTTAGGAAGTGAGACCGGACAAGAGATTTGCCCATTGCAAGATACAAGTGGACAAATAGGATTATTTGTCTCATCTTATAATAATGAATTTTATGCTAGTTGGATGGTTTATGACTATTTTGAAAGTACAACAACTGCTTATTCAGCAAAAACTACTAACAGTACTGAGTGGGGAGATGCAAACTTGGTAGCTTCTTTTTACGGAACACAATTTTATACTTATGACTTGATTGAGGCTATTAGCAACTACATGATAATTGAAGAAGATGATAATTTATATAAGGTTTTTAAAACAACTGACAATGGTACTGTATCTGAAATTGATCAAATCTTTACAGGATATGACTATAAATTTGATTGTGATTCAGATAATAACCTTTTCTTTACTTGGCAGAATGTTGAAAAAATTTATCTTCAAGGAATTACTGATGATAATCAACTCTTTTGGAATAATCCGGTTCTTGTTTCTTATCATCCCGAAAATCAAGATATTGTACAAGCTTATTCTCCTCATATCCTTATTTCCGAGGGAGTTAATATTTTGTGGTCTCAGAACAATAATGATATAAATAATGAATTAAGAGCTCAAAAGATTTCCTATTCAGGAGATAGAATGTGGAATGAGCAAGGAGTATTAGTTACTATAGCACCAGATTATTTTAATGTTTCTTTTTTAGAAAACATTAATGATGACCATATTGTCGCTGGCTGGAGAGAGATGGAAAATTATAGCTTTGTCCATAGAGTTAAGATTCTTAATAATGCAGGTAATTCAGTTTATGATGAAAATAGTTCAAATATAACTGGTATCAATAATGGCTACAGTACTATAAAAATCACTAAATTACCTGATAATAAATCACTTTTTACTTGGATAAATGGGGGTGGACTTTATGCACAATTACTCGATTTCACTACTGTAGATAATGAAAGTAATAATATAGCTCCTATGATAATGAGCTTAATGCAGAACTACCCAAACCCATTTAACCCTGAAACAAATATATCTTTCCAAGTACCAAACTATGGTCAGGTAAGAGTAGATATTTACAATATCAAAGGCCAAAAAGTAAAAAGTCTTGTGAATGACAGATTTAATGCTGGCAGACATAGTGTAGTTTGGAATGGTAAAGATGATAACAATAAACAGGTAGCTTCCGGAATATATCTCTACAAAATGAGAAGTGGAAAATATAGCTCTACAAAGAAAATGATTCTGATGAAATAGGAGTATTTTAGCCACAAATAACACGAGTAAACACAAATCTTTATTATGGACTGGCAATACCCTTGTTGCCAGTTGGAAGCAAGGGTGCTTCCACTCATAACACTTCCTACTCAAAGAAACTATTAAACTCTGTAGTAAGTAATTCTTTCAACTTATTCAAATCTTTATTATAAATATAAGCTAAGGCAAAAACAGGGTTAGTTTTGTGATTTAATTTGACATAATCAATGAGGTTACTGTTAGCTTCTAAGTAGGCTAAGAAAAGATCATGGTCAGGAGGAGTCGTATTAACATCTACATCTTTGCCATTATAACCTAATATCCAAGCATAGTTATTCTCTTTTCTGATTTCCCAAATAGCATCCCAATTTGCCGGTGTGTTATCAAAATAGGCAGAAATAGGCTGATGTTGGAAGCTGTTAAAAGTTAAGTCGGAAAGTCCAAAACCTCCATATCTCATGGGGTTAAGCTCGATAGGAACCATTACACCATTCTGGAGTTTAAATTCTGCATGAATAGGAAAACTTTTCAAGTTCATAATTTTATTTAATTGGGTGAAGAAGTCTGTAAAAGTGTCTAAATAGTTATCAAAGATCTCTTTATTAGTGTAGTACATCAGGTGAAAGTAGTCTGAAATAGTAGGTTCCGGATGGAAATAAATATTCATTATTGCCGGTTTACCGCTTTCATCAAAGAACATATCAACAGCATATTCATCTCCGGTGATATATTCTTCGATAATATACTCATTTTGGGTGAGAATCGATTCAGGGAAGAATTTTGCACTTGCTTGCACTTCTTCTTTCATCTCATCAGCTAATTTAGCTAAATCGCTGGTGTGGTCTGCTACTCTGACACCTGTACCGAAGAAGCCTTTAAGTGGTTTAATAACAACTTTCTTACCTTGGAGATTTAGCTCAGGAATCTCAGCTAAAGAGGCTTTCGCAAAGTAAAAATCCGGATAGAGAGGAGAAAGCACTTCCCTACAGAAGAATTTGTTCTTTAATTTGTTGATTCCTGCAATATAATCTTGATCTTCCATTCTTTCCATGACTATACTCAGGGATGTTTCTGAGGGGACATAAACTTTATCTGTTTGTTTGAATCTCAGATTACTTTTGAGTAAGTCTTCACCACTCATGGCAATAATATCGTCTCTTCTGGCTAAATCATCAATAAACTTACTATTATAGGTATTCCCGGTAATTATATAATTCATTTTACTTCCTTAATTTTCTGGTATATGTCAGATAATCATAAGAAGTTATGCTGTCAACCCAAAAACTAATCTGCAATATTGATAATCTGCTCTAAAGGTATGATTTGGTATAGCTTAAGCCTACTCTCATCTATTTCTTGGGTGAAGGAAGTCTCTTCTTGAATAGATAGTGAAGAAAAATCTGATTCCAGATCAATCCCTGAGGTTATTTGATATAAGTCCGTGGACATTACAGGAGACCAGCTAAGCTCAAGTTGATTTGCATCAATAGTGATATTAACCGGGAAGAAGTTCACTTGAAGTGGATTAAGTGATTGTTCGATAATATCAGTTAGCAGGATATCTTCTTGGAAACTATCTTTAGTGAGTCTCATTTTAACACTGAAAACTCCTGCATCTAAATAGAGGTGTTCAGGATTAAGATCTTGTGAATCCCAGACCCCATCATTATCAAAATCCCACTCTATCGTGTCATAATCCCCCAATGAGAGATTAGTAAATTCCACTTTCTTTGGAGATCCTAAGACTATTTCAGCATTAAAATTATTAGGATAATGATAATACCAATAACCTCGATCAGTAATAGTGTTGTCTGGGTCGAGTTCTGTTGTCTGACCAGAGTTTATGGCAGGAGAGCTACTCTGTAGTCTCAAATCACTAGTAGAGACAAATTGGGGGTTAGAAGTGAGATTTTCTGTACCGGTAATAACCTCTGGCAAAATAGAGTAGTCTATCGTGATAAAGTCGCTATCCAGGTGTGATTGACCCCAGATAATACTATTTTTTAAAGTTACTTGTGCAGAATCTGTTACTATCAGTTCCCAACCGGCATTTTCAGCAGAAGTCAGATGATTGAGATTTACAAGCCCACCTATAATTCTAAAGGCACCACCTTCACTATTGGTCATACCAGTAAACTCCAAATAATCAGCATTAACCGTCGAGTGTTTAGCATAGATACCATAGTTTTCAATATCTTGAAATCTTACATGATCTAAGGTTATTGTGCTTAAACTATCAAGCCAAATACCGCTTGTGCTATTCTTTATTAGAGCATAGTTAAAATATGAATCAGGAGAAGGATCCATCATAATGGTAACATCTGTCCACTTATCACTTTGAGCAGAATCATCTGAATAAGAGGTAAAAGTTACATAATTTAGAGAATCTCCTTGGACTTGAATCTGACCTCCCCAATAAATATAAAAACTTTTATTACTATTCACTCTGATTTCTGTCCCTGCTTCAATGGTGAGGGTGCTATTGATAATCTGGTGTTTATAGACATAAATCGGACTCTCCTCAGCTGACCAAACAGTTGGTGTAATGATGCTCGATTCTTTAATAGTATAAAGAGGTTTCACTAATTTAGTAGTAGGGTTAAGCAGATTAGTAATATTTTCTATTTTAATTCTAAGAGGTATGCCTGCAGGTAGTTCTGCAGAGAAATTGAGGATGTAATCATCTCCTTCCTGTGTTACTGAGCTAACAGGGTAAGTTGTTGCAAGGTCATCACGTTGATAAATAGTATAATTACCTGGAGTAAAAACTTCGCTTCCTATATTACCTGTAAAAGAGAGTTTTATTGAAGTATCGGAAAGCTGTTCAATGGCTACTCTTTCTAAGTCTTTGATTATTTCCGTAGAAGGGTCAGCAAAGAGTATATTATCGAAATAAACATAACGTCTGGTACCTGTTTGACCAGTAATTCCAATTAAATCCTCTTTACCGTCAGAGTGAGCTAGTCCAATTTTGCTAATCCCTTCATTTGTATAAGCATCAACAAACTCGCGATGGAAGAGTTGAGAAGGACCTTGATTTTCAAAACTGCTATAGAATCCATAAGAAGTATTGCCTATATAAGCAAAGGCTCCTCGCTGGTGGATAACAAAACTCTCGCCAATTGAATCATTTGTACTCAAATTTGCTGTATGACACCCCTGGGTATAGATGAAGGGATAATCTTGATTAACAAAGTTGTTGGTTAAATCACTGCTACTTATAGAAAAAACCACGGTTGTAGAACCGTGACCTAAATGATGTACTTGAGAAACATTATTATTAATAGCTGAAGTTAAACTAGCCTCACTAAAAGTACTGTTTTGGGCATAAAGAGTCTGAATTGAATAGTCGGAGAGATTATTAGCTAACTCGTTCATAGAAGGAGCTCCATAGATAGTTGAACTTAATCTTTCACCTAAAAGCAATACTTTCTCATAGAATTGTTCATCTACTTGAGCAGATTCATAGTCTTGCTGTTTATTAATCCAATTCTCTAACTCATCACTAGTCTCAACAGGGATTCTGCCTACCGCAACTTCAGCATAGAGATCAGCTTCCTCACCATTAGTGCCGGTAGCTTGACTATCTTGAGAAGAATCACCTTCTCCAAAAAGATTATCACTATCATTATCCCAATCTCCATCTAAACCAGAATAATAGAGGTCAGAATAGACATTGTTGCTGTTCCATGAACCATTATAAGATGCGCGAATCCTAAGCTGCCTGGCTGGCACTAGATTATAATCTCCACCAAGTAGAACATAGTTAAGAGGAGTCTCGTTACTAGACCACTCTGTATAGATATCTACCAAAAAGTTTCTTAACTTCTCAGCATTATCTCTTCCAGCATAAGTTAATGTTATGTTATTGATATTAACTACTTGTGTACTTAGCCCTAAAGCTGTTTTATAATCAGCATAAAGTTGCCATTCTGTAATTAGACCTGAAGGAGAAATTATTACCATTTCAGTGGGGTCAAGTCCCAGACTATTTCGTTCCTGATAATCAGGATTAGCATAATAAGAGTAATACGAATCTTTAACACTTTCTTCTATCATCAGCTCTTTAGTAATCCTATCAAAAGCTTCAACATTTGATAAAAATCTTGATTTTTTATATCCTGTGTCCCGCACTTTAGTAGTAATCACAATTTCAGCTTGATCAAGAGTTTCTAACTTCTGATCATAATAGTGATAGATTTGATGGGGGATTTTCAGAATTACTATCTGAATCCCTTGCTTGAAATAGCTTTGATAAGTTAGTGTTTTAGCAGGAGGAAAGATGGGGGAGGGAGAGTTTGCTGGTTGCCCTATCTGACCATCAGTGATGGAAGCATAACCAGGAAAGATATCAATAGCTTGTTGAAGTGATTTATATTGGGGATTGCTTAAGCTTACTGTGAGGATATCTTCATCTAAAGGTATAACATATTTTAAAATTTTAAATTGAATGTTGGCTTGGCCTGCTATTCCATAAAAGCCTCTTTCTAAGTCATTATTAGCTTGATAATTATATTCATATTCACTGGCAGTAAGAGAAAAAGAAAAAACAAAAAATATTACTAGAAAGTATAGTTTCATAATACCTCACAAAATTTTATTATCAAATATATGATAAGTAATTTTGAAAGATTTGGTAATAATTATTTGTATTATGAAATGTTTCTTGAAATAAATTATTTAATAAGTAACTGTTTCATTTTTGAAACATCATAGATTAATCCATATCTTTTGATTAAATTGCCTTCAGAATCAACTAAATGATGGACCTGTGAAAAAACAATTTTCTCATTACCCTGTAGTGTTTTTATTTTGAAAGTTAGTTCATAGTCTATTTTGTTGTTATTCCGTTCATTAATTAAGTCAATAGATGGAGCCAGGTGATTCCGGTGAATTAACTTTTCTAAAGAAGAAATATGGGGAGGGGTTTTTTCAGGAGTTGATTCAATAATTTCATAAAGGCTTGAAGACCAATATTCTCTATTGGTTTTAGGGTCAAATTCCCAGAAACCAACACCCATATTAGAAGCAATAATCGCCGAATGGTATTCAGGAAGACATTCTGGTATAACAATATCATCTTGGGGGATTTCGAAAATAATACCTGTAGCTTGGATGGGCTGATTTTGATCATCATATTTACAAGTGAAATGGGAAAGGACATATTTTAGTTCAGATCTAAGATTAATAATTCTGTACGCTGAAGCTCTCTCTTTGTGGGCCTGTAAATCTTCTGGATAACTTATCATTATGCGTGGAAGATCATCTTTATGGATTAAATTAAAAAAAGCATTTTCTGAAAAGGATTCTTGTTTAGAATCTGTCCCAATAAAATGAAGTAACTCTCGTGTAGCCATGAAGAGTTTTTTTCTAATATCATGGACCCAATATCCGACTTTTTGAACCTTTTTGACCTTATTAAGATGAGCCAAGACATCCGGATGGATATCAGTCTTGCAATTAATCATAATCCTATCAATAAGAGCTTGATAGGTCTTCATTTGCTGGAATTTTAAGTCAATAATCCCAGTATTAATTTTTTCTAGTTCTGTTAAAAATTCTCTTATTTCTTTCATGATGACAAGCCTTTTTTTAGGTTATGTAACACATAATCAATTGTATCTGAATTGTGTCAATAAATAAATTAAAATATATAAAGAAGAAAGGTTCAGAATTAATGTAAGTTAATTCTGAACCAATCAAATATTATTTATGATACTATTTCATTAAAACAGCTTTATGTGTTTTTTGATAGTCATCGGTTTCAAGTCTGATAAAATAGATTCCGGAGGAAACAGCTTTATTAGAGTTATTTTTTCCATTCCATACTTTCTTATGTTCGCCGGAAGTTTGATAATCGTCAAGTAAGGTTCTCACTAACTGTCCCTTGAGGTTATAAATATTCAACTTAACTCTACTTGCTTTAGCTAGGGTAAAGGCAATATTTGTTTCAGGGTTGAATGGATTAGGATAATTACCCTTCAATGTAGTAACTGAGGCTACATCATTCATCTCATTATCAGTCCCTGACATATAATCAAAGATAATGACATTTGAATAACTACTATAATCATTTTCATACAGAGCTCTCACTCTATAAGAATAGACCCCGATTTTCTGCAATACCAAGGTGTGCTGGTTAATTAATGATTGGGCAACTTCTTCCCATTCTCCAGTGTTAAACTGTTTTTCAATGATAAAAGTGCTTAGCTCATCATCAAGATCCTCTTGATAAGACCATGCTAAGGTTAAGACTGAATCTTGCAAGGAGTGAGTTAAATCTTCAGGTTTATTCAAATATTGAAGATATATATCTTGAGTAACCATAATGTTAGAATCAATGTTGAGAAGTCTTACGGTTTCACTTCTATAACCGTCTAAGGAGAAAAGAGGGTTGTAAGTCCCAAGTGGGATTATAGCTTTGAATTCTCCCTCTGAATCTGGGTTAAGTGAATATTGAGCAAGAGAAATATTTACATCTTCAGGTATTCCATCTCCTCCCACCAAATCAAGATTACCAGTGAAAACAAAGCTCTCTTGCACAGAACCGCCAATAGCAATATCATCAATAAACCAACCATCATCAGTAACCATTGAATCTGAAGCAAACCTAAATCCAAAGCGAACTGATTGCCCTTGTAATGAGGTGGGGATAATCATAGTTACTTGGGTCCAAGAACTTAGATTTCCACAGAAACCAGGTCCATTGAGGGCAGGAAGGTTTTGGTGAGGATAATTTGATGTAGGGGTAAGTACTATATTTGAACTTGATCCCTCAACATTAGCTATAATTTGACCACCATCATAATTATTTTCAATAGCATATTTATGCCAGAATGTGAGATTAGTATTTGGATTAATCTCAAAGTAGCCTGTCCAAGCAGTAGAATTTACATTATTAGCATACTCAGAATTTAAGTTAGTAGCAAATAAGTTAGTCCCACTATAGGCTGATGTATAATTACTTGAACCTACCTGCCAAGGGCTATTGTAGGTTAAAGGAATATCTTCACCCTCGAAATCAATCAGAGTTTCCGAAGTATTAAGTGATATGGTAAAATTATTCTCTAAAGAAATTAATCCATTGTTTTCTGCTGTAAGGGTTACTTGAATAGACTCAAATTCAGGAGCAGCAGAAGAGATTGATCCTTGGAAAACTAACTGTTGAGTCGATGAAGCTTTAACATTTACATTGGTATATGTAGATGTTGTAAAACTTAAATATGGGTTTGAAGTTGAGATAGAAACATTATCTAAGAGCCCGTCAACTGAAGAGGTATTCTCTATTTCCCAGGCTAAGTAAAGATCTTCACCCGGTTCCGGGATGAAGTTATTATTTCCTAGTACTGAATAATCGTTGATAATAAAACTCTTACTCATCAAAGTGGGTTTATTAATCTGTAAATTAATATCTTTATAGAAGCTATACCCACCATCCCCTTCTATGTGCATATTTAAGGAAACAAAATCATTACTCTCTAATTCTTCATTTAGTTCAACAATGAAATATTCTCTGCCAAAGATCTCTTCGTTAATATTTAAATCATCAAAGAGGCTGTGATTGTTTAGAATAGTAACTCTTGGATCACCACTAGCTATAGTAGCAGATGTATTCATGAGGGGAGTTAGAGCTGTGTTTTTAAGAGCTACTCCTACTCTAATCTCTTCACCAACTTCATAGATGCCATTCTGATTAGCATCAAGCACAATTAAATCTGCAATATTAATATTTGGTTCAACTAAAAGCACAGGTTTTGTTGTAATAAATAGTGCCATTCCATCCTCAAGAGGATGAGCTCCGGCTGGATAGTTTTGATTATAAGTGTACTCTAAACCGATTGTACCACAAGGTGATTCTATTCCTATAGTAGCATAGTTACCATGCCAAGGTGTGTAGCTGCCAGGGTTACCATTATCTACATTGTTAAAGACTTTGTACTGAATTTTTGCTGTTCCTTGATTAAGTGAAGATGGGTATCTCTGAGGATTATAGAGAATAATCTGGAAAGTCTCTTCGTCAGGATGACCTGCAGCTCCATTTATCATCTGTTCCCATTGAATTACAAAATAATCTTCTTCACTGTCGTAATATGAGTAAATCCCGGAAGTCCCATTCATGTGCATATCATCCCAGAAGGCAGCAATCATCCCGTTTGGTCCGAGAGCACCAGGTAATCTCCAGTTTCGAAACTCACCATTGCTATTTGCTCCAAAAGAGATAAAACCATTAGAGCAGACTGTAATCTGATCATAACTTTCGCCATAGAAGATGAATTGGAAAGGGAGGTCAATAGTATCAGTAGAATTAGAACCAACACCATCTCCTTCACCGGAAGCTTCAGGATCATAGATGTCTAATTCTATTCCAGGACCACCGTTATTGGGAGCTATCTCAATCCATTCATATACAGGACAGTCAGGATAGTCTATATCGTTAGAATCATATATGACATAGCCAAACATATCTGGTCCTAAGGGAGAACCATTACCCAAATCACCAAATTTAACATCAAATCTTAACTCTTGGTAGAAATTTACTTCATTATTAAATTTAAGAATACACTCTGTTGTCATTCCGGGAAACATATCAATATCTGAATTTATCTGGAAATCAAGAGTCTGACTTTGATTACTTGCTAATAATGGGATAAGAATATCTTCTGTTAAAACATTGAAATGTCCGTTATCAATTACTAAAGAAACAGAAGCATTTTCTATTGAAATATTTGATTGATTCTGCACTGTAGCACTGATAGTAGCTGTTTGATTGGCTTCTAAACCATTTTCAATCATTACTAAATTAGTATCAGTGAGAACCAAGTTACCATTATGAACTTGGGCTAGTTGATATAACCGCTTTGTTTGATTAAAACCATAAGTTAAATCAAGCACTAGGGCAATCTTAGTTTCATTAACAATATTTGAGTTAATATAAATTAGAAAGTTTGTATCAAAGAGAGTTGAAGCATTTGCTGCTAGTGAAGTAATCACACTTTCTGATTCAAGAATATCTACCTGGAAGTTGTTTATTGATATAGTAGCTTGAATATTTCCCAGATCACTATCAGTCAAACTGTTTAACATGAAATTTAATTCAATTGTCTCACCAGCTTCAATGTTTTGGTTATCATTACCCTCAGACTCACCTTCATTATCATCATCAATAATCAAGGCTGAAATTCTAAAATCAGTCTCTGTAGCACTGGTAAGAGTCTCCTGAGAAGGATAGAAGTTTTTTTTATCAACTGTCAATTCATATTCTAATTCACCAGCTTCAATGACAAAGTTAGCAATCCCTTCTTCATTCGTGAAGGTTTTGCTAATGTCTCCTGCTTGATTTGTAAGAGTTACACTAGCAGATTGAACAGGTGTGTTGTTTTGGTCTCTAACAATAACAAGTAAGTCTTCACTATCAGGATAAAAATCAGAATATTCAAGATTGAAACTATTTGGCTCTCCAGTGTAAACATCAACAGTTGGATCTCCTATCAAATTACACCAATGAGTAAACATTTTAACATCTGTCATATCAGACTCACTGTACACAATATAAGTTGTTACTTTTCCAGTTAGAAGAGCTTGACCCATAGTGCGCTGTCCTAAGTTATAAATGCCGTGGAAGATACCACCTGAAAGGCTATTATTAAAAGAGGTGTGGGTATTAGGGGTAGCCATCCCAATAGCAGTGATGCCACCTTGAGGGGCAGTTTCACTTCCTAGATTTACATAAGATTCGGTAGTTGCTGTTCCGGCAAAGTTACCAGTTGAACAGGTAATCATAACTCCATGATTAAGCTTGTGAGTATTAGTTTGTGATGAGCCGGGATTCCATCCACTCATTCCAATATAACCACGATAAACAAAGAAGTCAACACCTGCATTGATAGCCTGATTCATAGTTGAAGGACTTGGATTCCCTCCATATTCCTCAGTATAAGTATGGTCAGGATTGACCCTTGAACTAATCTGTTTTACAAATTTACAGTGATTAATTGTAGATTCACCTGATGGACTTGTGTCTGCAACTAATAGCATACTATTCAAATATTCTTCATCAAGTGGGTTCAACCATCTTTCATAAGATCTCATTTTACCAACATATCTACTTAGATCCGCAGAACTATTAATGGACATTCTACCAATAAATACATCACCAACTAAATCATTACCTGCAAGATGAGTATAAGGATAATCACCTTCAGCACTATCAGCATAGTATTCATTAAAAGTAGGAATTCCAAAAGAACCATTAACATCACCTACAATGGTAATATAATCAGGTCTAAACTCATCTCCATCATATAAAGACTGAATATAAGTTTTTATTCCTGAAGAAGAGGTCGAACCTATATCCCCGGTAGAAACACTTAACACATTAAAACCTTTTTGCTTCTTAATCTTGATATATTGATTTAATTTAAGATTAAAAATAGGGTCGCTATTTTGCCTATGAATAAAGAGGATGTTGGGATTAGAAGCAATCTCTTCATCTCTATCATAATTTAAAATAGTCGCTTGATAAAGCTCATGAAAGGCTGGAGATATTTCTTTTTGTGTAAGTAACTCGTTAATCCCTGCTTGATTGGGGTTAGTCGAGACTTTGAAAGTAATTTTGTTATAAACACGGAGAGTTTTGGTCTCTTTGTTATAACTGAAAGGTCTAATCTGTAATGGTTTAACTCTGATATCTCTGAGAATAAAATTATCTGCAGAAGTTAATTCACCCTCAGGGAAGAAACCTGTATAATCAATATTCTCTAAGTTAATATCTTCATATACAAATCCTTCTTTTTGAGAAGGAAAAATGCTCTTTAAGCTAATCTCACTATATTCTGACTCTATTACTTCATAATCAACTTTCCCTCTATTTGATACAGCAATACCTGTCCCAAATATTGGTAAATAGGGCATCCCAACTTGAGTTGTGTATGCTTGCGTAGTACTTGTAATTACACTGTAGAAATCTTTATCGATTTTGAGTTCTTCTATCTTATAATCTGGTAACTCAAACTCTACAACAACTTCACTATCCTTTTCACTAATGATTCTAAAACCTTGGTTAACAGTAGCAACTTGACTTGGCACTGAAAAAAGGCTCATGGATCCTATAAGTGCAACTAAACACAAAAATAATCCTCTCATCTACTAGATCCTCACATAGTTTTAAACTATTTTCTTATTTGTTAATATCGAAAATCACTACACCTTCATCACGGGTAGCAACATATACTCTATTATTATTGTCTATCTTAACATTATTTGTATAACCTGTAGAAGTTTCTCTTTCTAAGAATCTGATATTTGTTGGATCTGATACATCAAATACATATAAATTTCCACCACCTGATGCTAAAACACAATAGTCATCATTAACATCTAAATTCTGGGCATATCCTGTTGTATCATAACTATAGACAATTACGGGATTATAGATATCAGAAACATCATAGACATAAAGACCGGTCTGACGTGTTGCTACATAAGCATAATTTCCCCTAACTTCGATTCTAAGAGCTTCACCGGGAGTGTCAAATTCTGTTAAAACATTATAATTAAATCTATCAGAAACAAATACTCCTCTCTGACCACAAGCTGCAAACATATAGTTATCAGTTAGTTCCGCCCCATAAGTTCTAGCCGGATAAATCCAGACAAAATCAGTTCCAAGTGCTGACATGGATTGAATTACACTATCCCACCCTACCTCAGTTATCTTGTTATCATTAACATAGAAGCCTCTGGCTGTATAATTGGTAAACTCATTAGCATCAGGATCATCATAAGGGTATAATTCAATTTGCCTAATTGAGTAGGTACCACCTGTTACAGAACCCATGATCTTTAAGGTATCGATTTGATTAATATCAACTATACGATAACTATCTGCCCCAGACTCTTCAGTAAAGAGTAAGAAATCTAACTCTTCAACTAAGTTAATTCTACGATTTCTCCCTAAATCTACTACTGATCCTTCCATTCCTACAATCTGGGTATGCCATGTTCGTTCATAAGTGTTTCTATCAATTACAGATAAACCTGCATCATATTCTGCTACAGCTATATAGCTCTCTGAATAATCAATCCCTAATGCATCTCCATTAAGGGGAATGCGGGTTACTTCATCTAATACACCCTCACCTGTTTCAGTAGGATCACTAGCCTTAGCACATCCTAATATCAACAATGTTGTTATTATACATAAAAAAAGAATTCGTCTCAAGTAGAGCCTCCAAAAGTTAATTTTTTTATTACTTATATATTTATGCAATTTGTATTCCATACTGGGATTTAGCATCTTATTTATCACCTCCTACTCGGATTTTTTTACAATATCTTTGGTTCTCTCTCAAGTAAAGTGGCTAGCAAATAATTGCAAGGTTTTCCTTATACGAAACACTGTCCATTCTTCCAGCTCAAGAGGAGCGGTACCTTTGTAGATAGGAGATGCCAAACCATACTCCTAAGCTCCAGAGGAGCGGCACCTTTGTAGAAATGGATACGGAGCAATTACCTATTTTTGATCTCATTTAGATGATCTCTGTCGGTACATTCATAATCAACCATTCCATGACAAAAATGTTAAATTTTGAGATGAATATATTTAATTCTTAAACCCGAATGGTGCAGTAGAACTTTGATGAAGAGTGCTAGATTCTTTTAGCAAAATAAGTTACAGAATTTGAAGGCATATAATATATATATTCC
>JAEKNW010000055.1 GCA_016838885.1 Candidatus Cloacimonadota bacterium | reverse complement strand
ACAGAATTTGAAGGCATATAATATATATATTCCTGAAAATTATGGAAGTTACTTTTGCAAAAGAATATAGTGCTATTCTCAAAGATCTACTGCATTATTCGGGTTTATAGAATACGTTTGGGAAAAGATTTAGAATTCCGGCAATCCGGGTCCACCCATTTTAGCCATCTTCTTCATCATCTTAGGATTATTCATCTTTTTTATCATATCTTTCATTTGCTCAAACTGCTTGAGTAACTTATTAACTTCTTGGACTGTTCTACCAGATCCTTCAGCAATTCTAAGACGTCTACTTCCATTAATAATTTTAGGTTCTGAGCGTTCTTTGAGGGTCATTGAATAGATTATTGCTTCAATATGAACTAGCTCCTTGCCACTCATCTTAACGTTATCTAAAGCTTTTGAGTTCATTCCTGGAATCATCTTGAGAAGTCCTTCTAAGGGACCCATTTTCTTAATCTGTTGTAATTGTTTGAGGAAATCATCCAGATCAAACTGATTTTTCTTTAATTTCTTAGCCAGCTTTTCAGCTTCTTCTTCGTTCATTTCAGATTCAGCTTTATCAATTAAAGTAAGGATATCACCCATACCGAGAATGCGAGAAGCCATTCTATCTGCATAAAAGACCTCTAAATCACTTGGTCTCTCACCCACACCTACAAAAGCAATTGGTTTGTTGGTAATCGCTTTAATGGAAAGAGCTGCACCACCTCGTGAATCACCATCTAATTTTGTGAGTATAACCCCGGAAAAATCTAATCTATCATGGAATTCTTTTGCTACATTAACTGCATCTTGACCTGTCATTGCATCGGCAACAAAGAAAATGTAATCAGGCTTGAGAAAATCTTTTAACTTCTCAACTTCTTCCATCATATCTGTGTCAATATGGAGTCGTCCGGCAGTATCAAATATAACCAAGTTGTGGTTTTTTTGATTAGCTATTGCTAAGGCATCTTTGGCTATCTTGACTACATCTTTACTTTCTAGATTAGAATGAACAGGCACTCCAATTTCTTTACCTAAAACTTCTAATTGATGGATAGCAGCTGGACGATATACATCACAGGCTACCATAGCTGGGAAGATATTCTTTTGCTTTCTGAAATGAGTAGCTAGCTTTGAACAGGCAGTTGTTTTACCTGAACCCTGAAGTCCGACTAGCATTATTTTATTTATTTTATTATCATGTAACTTTACTTCAAACCCACCTGTATCCATTAACTTAGTAAGCTCAGTATTTACTATTTTTACCACTTGTTGACCAGGTGTAAGAGACTTCATCACCTCTTGACCAAGGCACTGTTCTTCTATATCTTTTACAAAAGTTTTAACAATTTTATAGTTAACATCAGCTTCTAAAAGAGCCATCCTAATTTCGCGCAAAGAGTCTTTGATATTCTTCTCTGTTAACTTTCCTTTGCCTTTTAAATTTTTAAATATTTTATCTAATCTACTTGATAAATCGTTAAACATAAACTCTCCGTTATTTTAAGGAATTAATTGCTGAAGCATAATCGTCTGCTTTGAAAATATAAGACCCGGCCACAAATATATTCACTCCAGCTTGAATGAGTTTTGGGGCATTTTTGCCATTCACACCACCATCAACTTCAATCTTGAAACTAAGCTTTCTTTCTTCTCTGAGTTGATCTAATCTGGCAATTTTTTGATATGTGCCTTCAATAAATGATTGTCCTCCATAGCCTGGATTAACTGACATTATCAGGACAAAATCAACATCTTCTAACACTTCTTCGATCATAGTTAATGAATCTCCTGGATTTAAAGCTACACCAGCTTTTATTCCTAATTCTTTAATCTTATAAATTTCCCGATGAAGATGATGTACTGTAGCAGGATGAAAGGAAATCATAGCAACACGTAAGTTTGCTAAAAATTTGTAATAATCTGAGGGATTAGTAACCATTAGATGAACATCTAAAGGGATTGTGCTAATAGTGTTTATTCTTTCAATAATTGGGTTCCCAAAAGTTAAGTTAGGAACATAATGCCCATCCATTACATCTATATGTAAAAAATCTGAACCAGCTTTAATAACAGCTGTTAAATCTTGCTCTAAATTAGCAAAATCTGCAGATAGTATTGAAGGTGATACTTTAATCATTTTTTTTCTCACTTAGTAAAAAAACAAGGCTATTTATCTTGTTATCAATATCTCGCGCTACAACCCTGTTTAGTTCTTTAATTATCTGACTTTTCATCAGGACAAACTCCTGCAACCAAACGCTACTATCTACACCAATATAGAGAGTATTGTTCTGATATTTTAAAACAGAAGAATGCTCTGCCATGAAGGAACCGACAACAGTCTTCCAAGACAGAGCAATAACTATTAAATCGTGATATCTCTCTCCACCTATTTTAAAGAGAACAGAGGAGATACTACTCTTGATATTTTTCAATGATTAAGCACTTTTTCTTAAGGCTAAAGTGAATCCAGCCCAAGATAAAAGAGATACAGCAACCAGTGTTAAATATGCGGTTCCCAATGCATTTGATCCATTATCATAAGGCATCATCAGTATTGCAGGTACAAAAGCAATAACAATTATCATCACATAACCTAACACTTTCAGACTTTTAGTTTGCTTAATATTGATTAAATAATAAGCAACTAAACCTGCAATTACTACAAATATAGTAACTAACGTTATCAGTAATAGACCTGTAAATGTATGCTCGCTACTCATCAAATTTCTAAAATCGAAATTTCTTCGTACGTAAGAAGGGATAAAAATACTTATTATAACTAATAAATATCCTACCACTTTGAGAACCATCTTATTATCCATGGGAAACTCCTAAATCTCTTCTTTTACTACTGTAACAACTACAGTAGCAGTTAAATCAGATCCAAAACTCACTTGAACTTCTGAATCTCCAATTTCTTTGATGTGCTTTTCAATAATTACATTGTTTTTATTTATTTCAAGACCTTTTTCTTTGATTGCTTCCACAATATCAAATTCAGATACTGAACCATAAAGACTTCCATTCTCATCTGCTTTTCTAGTAAAAGTAAGAGTCATCTGACTAATACTTGCCAATTTAGCTTTGTTCTCTTCTAACTTAGCATTTCTAGCTTTATCAGCATCGACTTTTATAGCTTCTATTTTCTTTAAAGCATCCTTAGTAGCCATTACTGCATATTTTTGTGGTAAAAGATAGTTACGACCATAGCCACTCTTAACAGTGATAATATCACCGGCCATGCCTAAATCTTTTACATCTTTAATTAATATTAATTTCATTTTTGTACTCCATTTTTTAAGTTAAACCAAATATCAATTAATCCCACTATACCACTTATCATAATGAAAATATGGAAATTAATTAATATTACAATATAAGTTAATAATCTTAATATAGAATTATTAAAAGTTGATCCTAAGAGCCATAACCACACAATCGGGAATCCTTGAACAGTCAGCAATGCTACAAAAGTTAAGGTAAGAGGCAAGCCAATAAAACGGGTCTGTTCTACGATTGCCATGATAATCCCTAAAATCATTACATATACTAAGTTATCAGGAAGCTTATACGCTATCGTATGAAACTTAATTAGCGTATTCTTCCTTGTAAAGATCATCCCCATCACAAGTGCAAAGATCATTGGTACTAACCAGAATAACTCAATATTATTAAAATAAGTATCTATCATTTTGAGATATTCTGCTTCCAAATCAGGGTAATTTTGTAGAAGGTCTCTACTTGCATCTATTTGGCTAAGAATCAAATCCTTAGTTTGTTGAACATATCCTCCAAGAAGATACTTTCTAAATAGACCATAAGAACACTGAAAGAGGGCAAATATGGAAAAAGCGTTTCTAAATCCCTTTTTTATATAGAGCCTAGAAAATAAAAAGGTTGAAAGACCAACACCAACCAAGGCATCAGTTAACCTTAAAAAATCTATTCCTATTAAAAAAGAAGATATTATTACCACTCCTCCAAAAATTGCAAATCCAATATTTACATCTTTGGCTTTCTTTCTTAGTAAATCACATATATTAACTGTCCAAAAGATCAAACCCCAGAAAGGGGAAATTGTTGCGACTAAACTTGAAATTATCGCAAGTAACACTGTCTTAGTCGGCTATGTATGGCAATAGAGCCATGTGACGTGCTTTCTTAATTTCGTTAGAAATCTTTCTTTGGTGTTTTGCACATGCACCTGTTAATCTTGCTGGTTCAATTTTACCAACTTCTGATATAAACTGTTTTAGAATATCAGTATTTTTATAATTTATTTCGAGTTCTGGATTCTTACAGAATCTGCAGAATTTTTTCTTACCATATTTTCTTTTTTTATCGTAAAGCATGTTATCTCCTTTAATTAAAACGGTACATCATCATTAATAAAATCTGGCTCAGGACGATTGTTTTGAGCAGTTTCATTATTATTTTGGTTATAGTTACTTTGCTGATTTGAATTATTACTATCATTGTAACTATTATTATCCGCTTTATTAGTATATTCTAAACTCTGAATTTTAATCACATGAATATCAGTAACCTTTCTGTTTTGTCCGTCTTGCGCTGTGTAAGTATGCTGTTTTAAACTACCTTCAACAACTACAGGACTTCCTTTCTTTAAGGTATTACTGAGTTTCTCAGCCTGAGCTCCCCAAACACTGAATTCCATAAATACAGCTTGATCGACCCATTGATTAGCTTGTTTATCCCAATACCCATCATCAATAGCGAGACTGCACTTTAACACAGCACTACCGTTAGGAGTATATCTTAACTCACTATCTCTTGTTAATCTACCTGATACAGTTAGAGAATTTAACCTTGGTACTCTTATATCCATAGCAACCTCTAATCTAATACTAAAAGGTTGTGGCGAATGACATGTTCGTCAATTCTGTAGTTATCCTCTAAGATTTTGACAATATCAGTATCCATTGTGAAATAATAGATATAATAGTATCCTTCAGTAGCTTTGTTGATAGGGTAAGCAAGAATTTTCTTGCCCATATCATCAGTCTTAACAATCTCTCCACCATTTGAAGTGATCATAGTAGAGTATTTTGCAATAATCTCTTTAATCACATCTGGAGCGAGTTTAGCATCAAGAATAATCATACTCTCGTAATTTCTAACCATTTATTCCTCCCTATGGTCAGTTGATCCCGATTTTCTCGGAATAGGTAACATAATTTGCACTGTTGTAGTTTAATAACTCTTCTATTCCCTTAGGAATATAAGTATTAATAAGTTCTACCATGTACTCATTTAGTAGGTTAATATCTTCCATTTCCTGCTTATTGAATTTATCAAGCACGAAATCCCTCACATCCTTGGAATCAGGACGACCAATGCCGATTCTGATTCTTCCATATTCGTCACTATTAAGGGTAGCGGTAATAGATTTAAGTCCATTATGGCCACCTGTTCCACCTTTACCTCTGATTCTTATCTTGCCGAAGGGTAAATCTAAATCATCAACAATAACTAAGATATCATCGATATTACTAAATTTAGTCATTGCACTCTGAATTGCAATACCACTTAGGTTCATATAAGTCGTTGGTTTAAGGAAAATAGCATCAGAATATTTCGCAAAGTAATAATTCTTAGTTTTAGTAAAATTAAGATTATACTTTTTGGCAAAGTAATCTAAAGTAATAAAGCCGATATTATGGCGGGTTCGAGAATATTTATCCCCGATGTTTCCTAGTCCCACAATAAGTTTCATCTTTATTCAGCAGATCCCTCTTGTCCTTTTTCTTCAACATCTTCCAATTTTTCTACTACTTTACTCTTATCGTGAATAACGACAATAGTAATATCCTCAGCATCTTTAACTTTTACATTAGGAACTTTCACATCCTTAATATGTAAAGAATCTCCGATTTCTAAGGCAGAAATATCAACTTCAACATCCTCAGGGATGTCTTTTGGTAAACATGCAATATTAAGATGTCTAACGATGATATCAACGATACCACCCATCTTTTGTCCTGCAGCTTCACCAACGAATTTGATAGGAAGAGATAAAGAAACTTCATGGCCTGGATTGAGTAATAAGAAGTCAACATGGATTATGTCTCTTCTTACAGGGTGAATTTGCTTAGCTTTAAGAATGCAACGATGTTCTTTTCCATCAACAACAATATTAAAAATAGCTAATTCGCCAATACTTTGTTTGTAGGCTTTCATAAAATCAGGAGCGTTGAATTGGATTGGTGTCCCTTCAACTCCTTGACCATACATAATACCAGGGATATTAAAACCCTTTCTTAGGTCTTTACGGTCTGATTTTTTACCTAATGTTCTCTTTCCAGCTTCGATTTTGATAACCATTATTCCTCCACATTCGTTTCTGTTCTATCTAAAAAGAATACTTAATGATTCTTCAATATGAATTTTCTTAATCGCAATTGCTAACATTTCAGCAATAGAAAGTTGTTCAATTTTGGAACAAGCTTTTTTTGTTTCACTTAAGGGCACAGTGTTTGTAATAAAGAGTTTCTCAATGGGAGACTCTTCCAGTCTTTGAATAGCCGGACCAGAGAGAATTCCGTGAGAACAAGCAGCAAATATTCTAGTAGCGCCTTTGTTTTTTAGGGCATGAGCAACCTTAGTCAAACTCCCGCCTGTATCGATAATATCATCAAACAAGATTGCAGTTTTCCCTTCAACATTGCCGATAATATTAAGTAGTTCTGCTGAATCATTATTGGCACTTCTTCTCTTATCACCGATTGCCAAATCACATTTTAATCTTTGCGCAAAAGTTCTAGCTCTATTAGCTCCTCCTGAATCAGGAGAAACAACAACTAACTCATCAGGGCTAGCAATAGCTTTAAAATGCCTGGTAAAAGTAGTCATAGAAAAGAGGTGATCAACGGGAATATTAAAAAACCCTTGAATCTGATCAGCATGCAAATCTATAGTAATAATTCTATGAGCACCTGCAACAGTGAGTAAATCTGCAACTAACTTAGCTGTAACCGGCACTCGAGGTTGGTCTTTCTTATCAGACCTAGCATAACCATAGTAGGGAATTACACAAGTAATTCTTTGGGCAGAAGCTCTTTTAAAAGCATCTATCATTACCAATAGTTCTACCAAATTATCATTAACTGGGTAGCAAGTGGGTTGAATGATAAAAACATCAGCCCCTCTCACGTTATCGTTAATTTTCACAAAAGATTCATCATTGGCAAATTTAAATACTTCTACATCCCCTAGTGGTATCCCTGCAAAATCAGCTACTTCTTTTGCTAATGGACGGTTTGCGTTTCCTGAAAATATCTTTAATCTTGAAAACATTGTTTTAACTTCCCGTTTATATTGTTTTTGTTATTTTCGTCCAATATCCTTTTGTCTTAAAATAATCATAAGATTGTTTCAATAGTTCAGCTGATGTATATATCCCGAAACAAGTTGATCCAGAACCAGACATTTGGGCTACTTCAGCTCCATTTGCCTGTAATTGCTCTAAGATATTGCTAATTTCCGGATACTTTTTAATAATCCCAGTTTGTAAATCATTAAATAATAATTCTAAATCTTTAGTCTCAATGAATTTATCGAAATTCGAATTTGTTTCTCTAATATTTATTAATTTATATGCTTCAGCGCTTGATATTCCCAGAGCTGGTTTGACTAAAAGAATTTTGTCGAGGTTTATCGGTTCAATTCTTTCAATTATCTCACCTCTATTGGAACCAAGGGCAGTTCCGCCTTCTAAAAAAAAATTTAAATCACTTCCAAATTTAGCAGCTATTGTGTGCATTTCATCTTTAGTCATGTTTAATGACCACAAAGTATTTAATGCTTTAATCGCATTTGCTGCATTACTAGATCCTCCGCCCAATCCAGCAGCCAGAGGAATATGTTTTTCTAATTCAATTTTAACACCTCTATCAACACTGTATATATCTTTCAAATAAGTAGCAACTGTGTAGATTAAATTTCTTTGACCACACAGTTCTGCTATATTTGACCAAACTTCAATTTCCTTACTTTTTGTCAAAGAATATTTTAGATTATCTGACAAATCAATCTCGCTGAATAGTGTTCTTATTTTATTATAGCCACTATCCAGCAGAGATTCAACATTTAAAATTAAGTTAATTTTTGCGTAAGAAACTGAGTATATTTCTTGATTTTTTCTTTGTTTCATCTTGACCATAATAGTAATAGTAGTAGTAGTAATAGTATTTATGTCTATTATAGTACTTTTGAACTCTTATTCCATTAACGATAAATCCATCTATTTTTTTATCAACATTCTTCAACATATCAGTAGCTCTAGCTAGAACAGCTTTTTCTGTAAAAGCGACTCTAAGAACGACAAGTACTTTATCTACTTTTTTAGACATAATTATAGCATCAGTAACAGCTATAATAGGAGGAGTATCAAAAATGACATAATCATAGACATTTTCAAGCTCTCTAATAAACTGATCCATTCTATCTGAAGCTAGCAACTCAGAAGGATTAGGTGGAATAAATCCGGATGTAACAACATCTAGATTAGGAATTCCAGATTGTTTTACCACATCTTCAATCAACAAAGTATCATCAATCAAGTAGTCACTTGAGCCATTATCTTTCTTAAGTCCGAATTTTGTGTGAATAGTAGGTCTTCTCATATCAAGGTCGACAAAGACGACTTTGTTACTCATTTGAGCTAAAGTAATAGCCAAGTTTGATGAAGTAGTTGATTTACCTTCTTTCGGAGCGGAAGATGTTACCAACATTGACATAGAACCAGGCTGTTTATTAGCAATAATATTCGTTCTTAGCGAGCGATATGCTTCCGATGTAGGTGATTTAGGTGAGTAATGAGAGATAAGCTGACCCGTGATATGGGTAAGTGATTTTTGTAACTTACTCTTTTGTTCATCTGATGAATGATTTATCATATTATTCAGCTCATCGAGTTCACCAAGAGGAACATCGATATAGGGAATAGTCCCATAAATAGGGCTTTTAACATAGCTTTCTATATCTTCGATGGTTCTAAGTTTTGTATCTAGGGAGTGAGCTAAGAAAGCAGAACCGATACCTAAACCGAGTCCTAAGATCACACCTATAAGATAGTTCATCCTCTTTTTAGGTTTAATAGGTCTAGAAGGTACCCTTGCTATTTCCAAGATTCTTACATTACCAATCTGTGATATTTCTGCAATTTTAGCATCTTCATATTTTTCGGTAATAATAGTATGAATCTTTTCATTGAATATTTTATCTCTGGTAAGTTTGGAAAGTTCAAGTTCTTGATCCGGAAGCCTGCTCATTTCTATTTGATAGTATTGAACAGTCTCTCTAAGACCAATTAGTTTTGCAGAGATAATCTCATACTCACTTTCTACATTTGCCAGTCTTTCTATCAATTGTGATCTATAGGAGAAGGGGTCTTGTAGGGTATTAACTTTGACTGTTTCAGTAATTTTGGCTTTTAATTCTCTTTTGAGGTTTGATAATTCTTCATTAAGATTTAACAACTCCGGATGATCATCTTGATAGTTAGCTTTTGAAGAGAGTATTATTAAATATCTCTCTTTAGCAACAATTTCTGAAATGAGGTTATTAATAAGAGTATTGTTCAGGATATTATCTATTGATATTATCTCTTTAGATTCAATTCCTTGAGTATCTGTGGAAATGAAATAATCTTGGTCCACCTCGTCATTAAATAATCTTTGATTACTAACAATTTCTGAAACTTCTGTATTTTCTGCTTCTGTTGTATCACTATAAGCTCTTGTTAAGTCTCTATCTTTAATATACAAATCATTAAGAATTAAATTCTGACTCATAATTTTTCTTTTCAAGATATCGATCTCGGTAGCTTTGAGCAGGGAATCAGTCATAGCGGTATGCATATCAGCCTCAAATGTACCGGCTTGTTCCACTAATTTCTGAGATGCCGGTGATAGTTCTGAGATTTGATTCTCTTTTTTAAAATCTCTTAATTGCTGTTCGGAGTTATCTAGGAATGATTTAGTCTCTTTGACTCTCTCTTCCAAGAATTCTCTAATTTGGGTGAACTCCAATCTGGCATAACGAGTTGTCTCTTCCTGAAAAGCTAATTCCAAAGCATTAATAGCTTCAGCACATTCAGCTGGAGACTCAGATTCATAGGTCAGGGTTAAAACATCAGTCTCTCTAATAGATTCAACTTTGTATCTGCCTCTAATTGCCCCGGCTATTGATTTAATATAGTTTTCATATAAAGGACTTGACTTAGCTACATTAGAAGTTGGTAATGAGAACAGATTGAAGTTTTTAGATGTAACCAACTTTTCTGCAGCACTAATCATGATAGGAGTACTCTGAATAATTTGGATGTTATTATTTAGACTGGTTTTGTTGTTACCCATACTCCCTAACATAAAGAGATCTGATCCACCTTTATTATTCTCAAGTAGGATTTTACCTCCGGCTGAGTAGATCTTTGGTTGCTTTGAGGTATAGTAATAGGAACCAACAGCGACTACCGCAAATATCAAGAATACTAAGAATTTGAATCTATATATTATCGCTAAATAATCGGATATTTTAATTTCATCTTCGAAAATATTGCCACTTTTATGTTCATAATTATTGTTATTATTATCCATAAATCCCTCTTATAGTTTTAGAATTGTGATATACACAGAAAGGATAATACCTAACTCTGACATAAATTTAACAAAATCTTTGAATTTCCGATAAAAAGTACCTCTAACTATGACAGTATCCCCTGGTTTTAAGGTAATATTATACTCTTTATCCCCACTGTTAAGGTAAGATTCTAAGTCTATCGAAATAGTCTCTTCACGATCTCCGAAAGAGCGTACAATTCGGATATCTTGTAATCTTGCATCATCAGAAGGTCCGCCTGCTAGAGCTATTAAGGTTAAAATGTCAGTATTATCAGGAACAAGATATAAGCCTGGGCTTTTGACTTCTCCCCAAATATAGGCATTGATTTTTAACTGTTCTTGATCTCCTCTTGAACCGGAAAATGAGTATGCTGATGCATTATTAATACCGGAAGAGAATGTGTCTTGTGCAGCAATCGACAAGCTAAACAAGAATAATACTAATACTATTATAAATCGTCTCACAAGAGCCCCTTTATATGTTTTTTTCAATAAATTATTAACTCTATTATAAGTCAAGATTATTTTCACTTTTTCTTGTTACCAATTGAGAATTCACTAAGCTCTGATTCAGACCCATAGTAGAAAGTTCTGCCACCACTCTCATTTTGATTTCCATTATAAAAATCATCTAATTCGAAGTCATATTTAAAGACATCTACTCGCCAGTAATAGTTACCGCTGGCTAAGCTTCCACCGGTGTACGCAGCAGAAGAATCATCAGCCAAACCCTCATCAGGTGCATCAATTAAGATATCTTTAAACCAGAGTAGAGTATTAGACTCATCAAAGAGTAAGACACGATAGAAATCATAGTTTCCTGTGTATTGCCAATCGAAAATTAGATTATTTGAGCTTGGTAAAGGGTCTCCATTTTGGGGAGAAACCAGGTAAACTTTCTCAGCTAGTCTATAATGCACGGTATCTGAGCGAGTTGAATTACCTGCCCGATCATAAACATCGATAAAATAAGAGAATTTATTTTCATGGAGAAAATCAGGACTAATACTATTATCAAAATAATTTACATGGTCTGCGGTGGTCGAATCAACTTTTACAATATTTTCGATATCGTCATTCATGTATCTATAATAAATAATTTTCTCTAAATCGTTGTCATAGATGAGAGGTTCCCACATTAGTCTAAAACCTGGGTGACCACTTTCTGCATCGATTCCGTTATTGCTATCATCAAGGAAAAAAGTTCTTCCATTATAGGTTACTTGTCCATCCCCTGTATCACCCAAATGAGGAATTAAAACTGGTTTTGTTGGTGGTATTTTATCTCTTTCAACATCATCGTCCCCGGCACATCCAATTAATATCATGATCATTGCTAAAAGCAATCCTATTAATATTATCTCTCTTTTCATAATCTCTCCTAAAATATAAAACTTAGTCCGATTCTATTTGTGTTACCTAAGTTATTAGTAACAAAGGCATAATCTATTTTGAAATTGTAGAATGTTAATCCTAATCCAGTTGAATAATTTCCCTCAGTATAGCCAGCTCTCACTGCGACTCTTTCATCGTAGGTAAATTCTCCACCATAATGCACCGGTTCATCATAGACATAATCTTGATCTAGGGCAAGAATAAGAGCAGATTTAATGAAAGGAAGTGGTTGTTCAAAAGCAACCCCCATTTTTGTGTTCATCAAGATCTCATCAACTCGGTCAGAACGGGAGTCCCATTTTATATCAGTACCACCTAAATCCATGAAGTTTACCCCATATTTTAGCCTGCCTAAGTAGTCTCTGTTAAAGACATAGGACATATCTGTAGCAACCAGTAGAGAGAGATCAAAGCCTGTTCCTGTTCCCATGTTGGTATAGAGTTTTCTTCTAATAAATTTAAGGTTTCCTCCGGCATAGAGATCAATGGGCATTTCAAAGAATTTCCAGCCTAAATCAATATCGAAATGGATATGTTTACTAAAGCCTAATTGAAAAAGGTCATCAGTACTTTTAAAGGTACTTGATGGTTGACCCGGAAGATGTAAAGCAGGATTGGCTACTCTTTGGTCAACGTTAGTACCGTAAAGATAACTCTCTTCAAATTGAGGTATTTCATCAACAGTAAGACGAGTCCAATTAATCCCAATCGTTGCATCATTAGGCAAAGGTTGGCAATATACGATATTATCATAACTGGCCAGATTATCATATAAGAAGGCATGCATGGCGAATATTTGACTTTGCTTAATCTGTCCAATTCCTGCTGTATTCCAATAAATTGCATTAGCATCATCTGCCACAGCAGAAAAAGCTCCACCCATAGAAATAGCTCTAACACCACCACCGATGGCCAAGAAATCACCTGCGTATCTGCCGGCAAAGAGATTTAAAACAAAGGCCATAGTTATTATTATTATATATATTTTTTTCATTGTTACCCCTATTTAATTATTGCCATTTTTTGAATTTTCTCAATATTTTTACTACCTTTTTTGGCGATTACTTTATAGAAGTAAACACCGTTTGCTAAATCGAATCCAGCTTTATCCTTACAATCCCAGCCATAGACAGTTCTTGGGTATTCATGATACCCTACCGAAGTTGGCAGGTTCTTGAACTCCATTACTTTCCTACCTGCGACAGTATAGACAATAATATCCACATTATCAGCATCATCCGTAAGGGTATAAGTAAAGCGAGTTCTTCCATCATTAACAGGTTGATTTGCCTGAGCAATAACAGGGTTGGGATAATTAGCAATATTGATAACATCAAAAGAAGTATTAACCTTGAAGGTAACGTCTAAAGAGTTATAATTACCATTGACGTCAGTACAATCGACAACTAAGGTATATTCTCCTCTCGGTAGATCTAAGTGGTATTTAATTGGAATATTATTTACGTTATAATCATTTTGAGTTATTACCAGTTTATCTTCAGGAACAGTTTGACCATTGAGGTAGAAGGCAAATCTGTTTTCATCTACATCGATCCCGTTAGCATCGGAAAGAACCACAGAGATTGTTCCTTTACCGGAGATATAACCACCTTGAGTGAATTCTTGTTCTTGGACATTTGGATCGATTTGAGGTAATATTGAATCTTTATTTCTAAGAATAGTAAATTTACCTAATCTACTAATTCTAGCTCTGATAGTACTGTCTTCAGAAGAAGTAAACCCCCCCTGGAAAACCCATTTTTGAGAATTTTCTTCCCATCTATAGAGTTTAATCTGATTATTATTAGCATAGTAAGTAGTAAGAGAATCTGTTCTGGCATATTTGATTTTAACATCTAATTCTCCATTATGTAAATAGCCTGTTGAGTCTGCAATATTAGAATTCAGGCAGGAGATATCATAAACTCTTGATTCAGAGCCACTGTCCACAAAGACTGTTTCGATATCAGGTTGCATATTAGGAGCTAAGTAATTATGATGAACGATATTGAAGAGCATATTTGTGTGATAATTAGCTGGAACAACTAGTTCAGCACAATCATCGGTGCTTATAACACTTCCTCCACCATTATCGATAACTTGATAATTCATAATATTTTCAAGATTATGAGTATTGTTCACTTGCGTAATCTCACTAAAGAGATTAGGATAGTTCAGCCTAAAGGTGAACCTGAAATTCCCTGAGCTATAGTCATTTATTGGAATAAGCACATCCAGCTCTTCAAGAATATCTAAAGCTGTGATTGAGTTCTCATACAAGAGAGTGGTATTAGAATTTGCTAGATTAATCCGATTCAGTTGAACATTTGTTGCTTGAGAACTGCAATTACCTAAATTTTTTATGATATATTTAAGCGTTGGAATTTCGTTAATGTTCAGTAATTCACCCGACATAATTGCCAAATCCGGAGCTAAGGTTACATAATTATATTGATTCGAAACAAGCACCTCTTCATCTTCAGTAATTAACTGAATCGAATACATAATCTCTCGATCTGCAACCTGTTTAGGAATAGCATTTACCGTTTTATATTCATTAACTGTTCCGGCAACAAGCTCCATAGGGATGGAGACTCTATTTTTAGCAAAGGCAGTATTATAATCTAAAGTAACACTTGATATCTCTTTTTCAGATATAACATTACAGCTAACACTTACACTATCGAAGACTGTTGGATGAGCTGGGAAATGACTTATATTAGAAAAATTTGAATTTCCTATTCCAACTGTTTTCTCACCAAAATATACTCCGCTTTCATCAAAGCTTTCTACTCTTACCCGGTAGAATTGACCTTCTGCTACATCATCAGAAATAACATGAGTGTGAGTATAAGTACCGGCAATAACAGGAAGATAGTAGGCAATATTTTCCACTAATCCATCTCTATCCAGAACAAATAATTTGGCTTTCTCTAAACTAAGCTCACTATTATTCATGGTAACCCTGATCGTATCTCCAGGTGCGTAAAGCTCCTTATCTGTTGAAACTTCTAATCTCTTCATTGGCTTATGAATAGGAATATTCGGATCTCCTATGAGGATACAACCGGCAGTCAAAGCAACTCGCGCAGCTCCACTTGATTTAACATAGAACTTAGCTTTAGTGTAATTTACAGCATCTCCTAGATTATCCAGACCAACCCTAAAATACCCATCAGCTAAGGCTGTACCAAAGGTTAAATCCTGGTTTAGGTAACCCAAGCCGGAAAATCCAATCGTAGCAATAGCTCCCTTATCGGGTTCAGATACAAAGGCCTCACTAATACTGGAAGCACCGGGGTAATCAAATGATGAAGCGTAACAAGCAAGACTGCTTACAAAGGGATAATAATCATTATTAAGAGTCCTGATATCATTAAAATTCAGTAGATTATAGTCAGCCCAGATTCTACCACCACCATGACCCATAAATTGCAAGAAGGTAGTCCCTTGGTCAATGTTATCTTTTAAAGAGAAAGTAGAACCATAAAAGTTAGAATTTACTGTCTGGGTAGTTGTATAAACACGTGAAACTCTATAATCATCATTGATCATTCTTCTTCTAATCAGTTCTTCTTGCTGAGAGAAGATATCATTTCCATCACTAACTTTACCACCTGCAGAGAGAGTTACATGGGCAGAACCTAAACTTTCAAAATCTGTTTCTTTAATATGAGTATAACTTTTTTGAGCTATAGGATTAATCTGTTCAGCTTCCCAAACATTGATTCTGGAAACTGCTATTTCTGCAACATGGTCATCACCTACCACACAACCGTACCAATTATCGCTCGGTGTAACCCCATGTCTCCAAGTCCATGTTTTCCTATAAGGTATAATATTATACTTAGCAGTAGGTGAGTTATCTGTAGTGTTATAGGTAGCATCACCCACTAAGAGCACACTTCTCACTCTGGGAGAAGTCCAATTGTGGTAAGCATAACTAAGAAAATCTTTAATTGCATCTGCTGAAATGATCCCGTGGTTAAACTCATCATAGATATCTTGAACATCAATGATTTTAGTATTATATCCCATCTCATCCCAGAGGGTTTTATATAAAGCAAGTCCTTCGTTAGCAATGAAGTCATTTTTAGTGATAATTAAACAGTCATAGTTATTAGAAGTGGCTTTTAAATTAGATATTAAATCAACTCTTATGTCTAAAGGTATTTTTTTATTAGCTTCAGTTACGGCAATATAATGAGTATCTTCAGAGTTAACATTATCTTGGAAGGTAATATTATATGGAGCTTGGCCCAACTCAAAAGCAGGCTCGATTCTCACATTTTCCATCTTACTGCTACCAATTTTGTAGACAGAAACATCTGTATTTTGGAAACCACCTAAAACAAACTGATATAAGCCATAACCCTTATTTTTGGGTTTTTTGAACTTAATCCAATCCTCATCAGTTTTATATTCTCTCCAGTAAGTAAGATTCAAATAATCAAAGGCCACTGTTTCATTCTCCCCATTGGGGGTATCACCTGTTAAACTTATATAGAGATAGTTTTCTCCATGGGTAAGGAAGGAGTTGGGAATTAAATCACTACTTTCAAAAATCTGTTCTGTTTGGCCTGTCCACACCTTTGTATCAATAATCCCTTGATTAAGCCTGACAATAGCATGGTGGTCATTAATATTTGTATCGCTATAAGTTAAACCAAAAAGAGATACTTTAGCATCAATTTTATTGATATTTAGATCAGCGGGATATTGCAAATTGAAGGGTACTATTTCTAAGTTTGGGGCTTGTATTTTTCTCCAGAAGTAGTTATCTTCTCGATAATAATTGACATCGTAATCATAACCTTTACCTATCTTTTCATAGAAACTTTGCACTTCAAAATGAAGATTATGGTCATAATTTCTTGGTTCTATATATTGTGATGGATCAGAAATCATTATGCCACCGTTTTCAATTGCCATCCTTGAACCTAAGCCATCAATTAATCTTAATTTATAAACATTTTTGGAAGAATATGCTCCAAAGTAAGACTCTTCTCCCGGATTTCTCAATCCATAAAATTCGAAATAGTCATTACTATCAAAGGAGCCATCTTCTTCTCCATGAAAATAGATGGGTTCTAAGCCATTTTTGCTTTCTAACTGAAGATATTTGGGATTAACACTATTCAGATTCCAGCCTAATGAGATTCCTGTTAATTCTTGATACTCTGCTAGCTTTTCCTCTAAATAAGCATAAGTTACTTTATATAATCCATCTTCAATCACAACAATATCAATGGCGTTATTAGTATAACTTTCTCTGACTACTTCTGTATCAAGCACCAGCTCTTTTCTCCATTTTTGGGAGAACCTGTTATTCATAAAAAAGTCATCACCAACTTTATCAATAAAGTTATCAGAGAATTGCCAGTCTCTATCTACACTTTTATCTCCGGAGATTATAATCTCAAATTCAATGTATTCATGAACATAGAGTTTCTTCTGAGCTTCATTATATTGAAAAGGAAATAGCTGAAAAGAGGTAAATCTCCTATCTCCTAGGAAGGCACTATCCCCTTTTTGAACAATTTCGCGTGGGTAAAGCTCATTTTTTAGCTCTTTGGAAGCAGGGTATTCTTGTCGATACTCAACTTCATTATTTTTACCCAGATACAAAACAGGACATCTCTCTAAATCAAGATTATCATAGCTTTTACTCTTTTTAGATAAAACTCTTATCTCGATATCTCCATCTTCAGGAATACCGATTGCTTCGGCAAAATAAGGGATTATTGCTTTCTTCTCGTCAAAAGTTAATTCAGCACTGTCGATATTTATTTTATCAGAAGCTATTTTGTTAATTGCGCCTTTTTCAATTGTGTATTCAGGGACCTTAAAAGCTACTCTAAGATAAGACTCATTCATCTCTAAGATATCAAAATCATAAGCCAATAAAATTCGGCATAGTCCTAGCAGCAATGTAATTATTATTATTCTTTTAGTCATAATTTCTCTCTTTTTTTAGTTATCTAGTTATTAGTTAGAATATTACTACATCATTCTCATAGCAACGGAGTAACACACTTAACCCAAAATGTGGTGAAGAGCTTTATTTTTAGTTAACTTCATCTTGCTATTAGCAAAAATTCAAAGTAACATTATAAAGCTTCCTGCATTTTTTGGGTTAATTACCCCACAAATCAACTTTAAATTATCTTTTCCGTTTAAGAACAATAATAGTTATTGCCTCCTAATCATTGTTGTGGCCTCAGGCCAATATCTCTTCTAATAACTTTTCCCTCAAAGAAAATTTTATCGACTAAAGAATAGCTTTTGCGAATCAAATCTTCTCTATCATAACTTAATGATGTAATTCCTAATACTCTGCCTCCATTTGTCAATAATTTTCCTTGAGTTTTTTTAACTCCTGCATAATATACCTTGCTATCTTCGCTGATATCACCAACTTCTATCACTTTACCTTTTTCATATTTTCCCGGATAACCGGCAGCAGCACAGACAATATTTATAGCAAATTCTTCTTTCCATTTTAATTCTAACTCATCAACCTTCTTCTCGTGAATTGCCTCACATATCTCTACTAAATCTGTCTTCAAGAGAGGAAGAATAACTTGGGTTTCAGGATCTCCAAAACGACAGTTAAACTCTATCACCTTTGGACCCTCAGCAGTAATCATTAAACCACAATACAAAACTCCTGTAAAGGGAAATCCTGCTTCTTTCATCCCCTTCAATACAGGAGTAAAGATCTCATTTTCTATTTGGGTTTTATACTTTTCAGCTTGGATTATCGGTGCTATTGCTCCCATCCCACCGGTGTTTGGTCCTTTATCTCCTGCTTCTAGTTGCTTATGATCCATGGAAAAAATAGTGGAGACAAAGTTTTCTCCATCACTAAAGGCAAAGATTGAAGTTTCCCAACCTACTAGAAACTCTTCAATAACTAATTTAGCACCAGCTGCTCCAAATTTATTATCTAACATAAACTCTATTAATTCCTCTTCAGCCTCAGCAAGAGAATTTACGATTACCACTCCCTTGCCGGCAGCTAAGCCATCAGCCTTGAACACTAGAGGATATTTGCCTTCTTTTATATATTTCTTAGCACTTGAATAGTCTGAAAAAACTTCATATCCGGCAGTTGGTACCTGGTACTTTTTCATCAAATCTTTAGCAAAGGCTTTGCTTGATTCTATCTGCGCTGCCAACTTACTTGGACCAATAGCGATAATCTCTTGGGCTTGAAGATAATCTACAATGCCTTTAGAAAGAGGATCTTCCGGACCAACAAAAACCATAGCGATTCCATTACTTCTAACAAAGTCAGCAATAGCTTCAAAATTTATTAATTCTACACATACAAATTCTTGAGCAATACCACCATTCCCAGGGGAAACTATCACCTCATCAACTCTCTTGCTCGCAGCAAACTTTACTGCTAGGGCATGTTCTCTTGCCCCACTTCCCAATACTAATATTTTCATTCTATCCTCTTGTTAGATATTTTTTAATCTCTTCTAGTACATATATTGCAGCTTGCGCTCTCACCTCTTCCCTCTTGCCGGAAAAACACTCACTTTCAATATTAATCTCTCCTGCAAAATCAAAGCCAAACCACACTGTTCCGACCGGTTTCTTCTTACTGCCTCCAGTCGGACCTGCTATCCCTGTAATAGAAATACAAAGATCTGCCTGAGTTAATCTTTTAATTCCCATGACCATAGCTAGGGCACATTCAGCACTTACAGCCCCATTAGCACTTAGAATATTCTGTGGAACACTTAATAAATCTTTCTTAACCCTATCACTATAGGCAACTATTCCACCCTCATAGTAGCTGCTAGAACCACTGTTATCTGTGATCAACTTCTGCAGTAATCCTCCGGTGCAAGATTCAGCAAAACTGATCTTATATCTGCTCTTTATTAGAAGCTCATGAACCTCTTTAGTTAATTCTTTTAGCATTTTTATTCCTTTTATCCCGAATGGTGCAGTAGAACTTTGATGAAGAGTGCTAGATTCTTTTAGCAAAATAAGTTACAGAATTTGAAGGCATATAATATATATATTCCTGAAA
>JAEKNW010000054.1 GCA_016838885.1 Candidatus Cloacimonadota bacterium | reverse complement strand
CGATGCAGCATAGTATTTATCGTGAGATCGATAATGATAAGGTATTTGATTTGAAAGATTCAGATACTAATCATATTGATGAAGGATTAACGAAAGAAGGTATAAAGGATATAGTCATAAATAATAAAGGCACTTATCAGGTGAAACATCACTACGATAATAAACCTTGGAAAAAGTTAGATGAGGATACTTTTTTTGAGGGTATAAACAGTGAGCAAAAAAATGAGGACCTAGATTTTAAAGCTAACCCAACCACAATAAATATTAGTGAAAAGAGTGAAATAAAAAAATATCCTTTCGCGTGGAAAGATAATACAGGGAAAGTGAATACTACTAGTCTTACTTTGGATGAGTTAAAAGAATTCATTATTGATAAAGGAATTAACAAAGAAGATGTTAGGGTTTCTGAAAAAGGAAAACCATCAAAAAATGATTGGACTACTCCTGATGAGATTCCTGAAATTAAAAATATTTTTGATTCTATTCAGAATACTGAAAATAATGATTTAGGTTTTGATACGCCTGATTTTTAATTGTTGTAATAATTATTTCTTCAGGAATATTATTAGAAAGTAACTTTTCCGGAATATTTCTACCCTTATCGGAAAATTCCGGATTGTTTGCATGTAAAGAGGTTTTATTTAAATAATTCTGTGAAGTTCTTAATCAGTTATTCTATTGATATTTAATAATATAGAAGGCTCTAAAAAACTAGGTAAAAAAAGTAAAAAAGTGGTACATAAATTACATTAGGAGTTAATATGAAAAAGATTTTAATAGTGGACGACCAGATTTTTTATTTAAGAACAATAGATTTGTCACTACAGGGCAGATACGAAACTTATCCCTGCCAAAATATTGACGATGCTTTAGAAATATTGAGAACAAAAGATATTGATTTGGCTTTGTTAGATATTAGGTTAGATAATAATGATGATGGGAACACTGATGGAATATCGATTTTGGAATGGATAAAGAAGAATAAAGAAGAAATAATCTGTTTCATGATGAGTGCATATAAAGAGTTTAGTTATGCTGAAAAGTCGCTGAATCTTGGAGCTGTTTATTTTTTTAAGAAACCGATTGATATCTCAGAGATGATCGAAATTATAGAAGAAAAAGGATAAAATGTTATTAATTCAATTACTTATTAACGGTATTATAATGGGAGCTGTTTATTCATTGGCTTCCTTAGGATTTGCTATAGTATATAATACAACAAAAATATTCCATATTGGATATTCTGCTTTATATATGATAGCTCCTTATTTTTTTTGGCAGCTTTATACTAAATTAGGGCTAAACATCTCCTTATCAATATTTGTTTCCATTATTTTGACAATGATAATTAGTATTCTTATCGATAAAACAATCTACCAACCTCTTTTTATCAAAAAAAGTTCTTCTAATGTAGTAACTATAAGTTCTATAGGTGTCGTAACCATTATTGTCAATGTTATTGCTATGATATTTGGAAATGAGACTAAAATACTAAATTCTGATATAGCAAACACAATAAAATTCTCAGGAATGATAGTTACCTATCCACAAGTATATCAATTTATAAGTTCAATAATAATTATAATTATCTTTTTTATTGTTTTAAAGAAGACTAATTTAGGAATTATTATTAGGGCTTTTAGCAATAATGATGTTCTTGTTCAGATAATGGGGATAAACATATTACGTACAAGATTACTTCTGTTTGGAATCAGTGGAATCATGATTGCTATAGCAGGATTGTCGATAAGTTATGATGTGGGTATGGATCCTTATATCGGAATGCCGATGTTACTAAATGTAATTGTTGCCTTCATTATAGGTGGTATCGGTTCTTTTGCCGGACCATTAATCGGAGGGTTCTTTATTGGAGTAATTCAAGCTCTAACAATATGGATGTTTTCTTCTAAGTGGCAATCAGCTATAACTTTCATAATATTAATTATTTTCCTAATTTTTAGACCTCAGGGTTTTTTAGGTAAGAAGGAGAGAGAAGTTTAATGAACTATTTCTTCCATATAATTATTATGATAAACATCTATATAGTATTAACAGTGAGCTCAAATCTTTTAGTAGGTATGACAAATTTATTATCTTTAGGACAGGCAGCTTTCTATGGGATTGGAGCTTATTTTTCAGTCCTCGCTTTAACAACCCTGAATCTCCCCTTAATACCCTCATTAATCGTAGCTATGCTTGCTACAGGAGTATTTAGTCTATTACTTGCTCTTACATCACTTAGGCTTAAGAATGATTATTTCGTGCTTTCAACCTTAGGATTTCAAATTATAACTTTCTCTGTATTATATAATTGGATTTCAGTAACTAAAGGACCTTATGGAATACCAGGTATACCTGCTCCTAAATTGTTAGGAATTTTCCAAGTATCTGGAATTATTCCCTTTCTAATTTTTTCTACAGTTATGAGTCTTTTTACGATTTTTATTTTTTATTACTTAATTAACTCTCCTTTTGGAAGACTATTAAAAGCAATGAGGGAAGATGAACTAGCCTTGATAACATTAGGTAAAAATATAACTTCTCTAAAAATTCAGACCTTCGCAATCTCATCATCATTTATTGCTATAGCTGGATTTTTATATGCTACTTATGTTACCTATATTGACCCTAGCAGTTTTAATCTTGATGAATCAATTTTTATTTTATCAGCTCTTCTCATTGGTGGTTTAGGGAATATCAAAGGTCCTGTTGTGGGATCAATTTTTGTTATTTTGCTCCCGGAAATTCTTAGATTTGTGGGCCTACCTGATTCAATAGCCGCCAATATGCGACAGATAATTTATGGCTTAATTCTCATCATCCTTATGAGGTTTAAACCTGAAGGTTTAGCGGGAAATTACAGGATTAAATAATGAGTAAATATATTCTAAAAATAAATGATCTTACTAAAAGTTTCACATCAGATAAAGATAAATCACCCCTATTATTTGATTCTTTAACAATTGAATTTCCCGCTGGAGCTGTTATTGGGTTAATGGGTACAAACGGAGCAGGGAAAACAACTCTATTTAATATTATCTCAAGACTTGTTGATTGTGATAAAGGAAATATCTGGTATGATAATGGGGATAAGCAGATTGATTTATTGAAGCTGAAAGCGAATGTACTGAAGGGAATTGGAATTGGGCGTTTGTTTCAGGATAATCATATTTTTGCAGATATGACTATTCTAGATAACTTGTTGATTGGGGGAGAAGATAGTTTTGGAGAAACTCCTTTTATTACACTCTTTAAAAGGAAAAAACATAAAGAAAAGGAAAAGATAAGAGTAGCTAAAGCTAAAATGATTTTAACTGAGCTTTTTGGCAAAGATAACTATTTTTGGCAAAACAGAAATAATTACGCTTCGGAATTATCTTATGGTCAACAGAGATTGTTGGGTATTGCTAGATTGTTAATGTCTGACCATAAATTGCTCCTTTTGGATGAACCTACAGCCGGAGTTCATCCCGAGATAAGAGAAATGATCTGTGAAGTTATTCGTAAAATAAATACATCAAAAGGAGTTTCAATTATTATTATTGAACATAATTTTAAGGTAATCGAAGTTACTGCAGATGAATGTTGTTTTATAGATCAGGGGGAAATTGCAGCTGTTGGACCACCTGAAGACATAATTGGCAATCCTATTGTTAGAAAAAAATATATAGGTATTTAAATGAATAGCTTAAAATTAAAAATCAATAACTTACATGCTGGTTATATTAAAGATAGTAATATCATAAATGGTCTTGACTTAGATATCTTCTCCAATGAAATAGTAGCATTAGTTGGACAAAATGGTTCAGGTAAATCTACATTGGCAAAAGCAATAATCAATTTAGTTCCTTATAGAAATGGAGAAATATTCTATAAGAATAAGGATCTTGTAAAAAAAAATATACCTGTTTACAAGATGGCTGAGCTTAGGATTGGAGCTTTTATGCAGGAGGGTTTAACCTTTACAAATCTAACTGTTGAAGAAAATCTTAAATTTGCAGGAAGAAATCTTGACAAAAAAACATTGAATGAATATTTTATAAAACATAAAGAGCTATTCGATCTTTTACAAAATAATAAGAATTTAGAGAAAAATGCCTCCTTATTAAGTGGAGGAGAAAAACATCAATTGGCCCTGATTATGATATTGCTACAAGAACCTAAGTTTTTGATCTTAGACGAACCATCAGCAGGACTTTCTCCAATTAATAGAGGTAATATGTTCAAGCTAATTGAAACTATTCAAAAAGAGCTGAAGTTAAGTATTTTACTTATTGAACAGAATGTTACTGAAGCACATAAAATTGCTCATAGAATGGCTTTGCTAAAATTAGGTAAAATTGATAAGATAAAAGAAACAAAAAAAATAAACGATTTAGAACAATTCTTTTTGAATTGAGGGAGAAGCTATGAAAAAGATTTTGACTGTAGTGTTGTTAGTATTAGTAGTTGCTACTACTATTGTGTGTACCGGTTGTGATAAAAAGAAAGATGATGATGTGATTAGAATTGGGGCGATTTTACCATTGACGGGGCAAAGTGGATTTTTAGGGGTTGGATACAAAAATGCAATGGATTCGGCAGTTGATTACTTAGAGAAGAATAGGACAAACTCTAATTATAGCTTACAATTAATATGTGAAGATTCAGGGTTGAAGTCTTCGAATGCTATATCAATTGCAAACAAACTAATTCAATCAGACAAATGTGATGTAATTATCGCTGCAAATAGTAATATTGTAGATGCCGTATTGCCAATTACTGAAAGATCAAAGATACCTTTACTTGCAATTTCTTCTACACCAGATATGACTCAAAGAAGCCCAAACCTTTTTAGGGTTTGGATGAATGCTATTGATCAAGTCAAACTAATTTCATCTGAAATCGTTAATAAGAGGTATAAGAATATTGCTCTTATATATATAAATAATGAATATGGAAAAGTTATTGAACATATTGTAAAGCAAGAAATTCCGCAAGAAAAATTAATATTGCTACCATATGAACCTAATGTTAAAGATTTTAAAAACGAGTTGTTAAAAATTAGACATAGTAATGTAGATTGTTTCTATATTGAAGGGAATCCATCTGAATATGTAACTTTGATCAAGCAGATACGGGAATTGGGTTTTCAGCAGGAGATTTATGGGAGTTCAGGTTTAGGTGTTAATTTTGTTTATACAGCTCTTGCAGACAATTTGGACAAAGTTTACTTTTCGGCACCTAGTTCAATTGGGAATGCACATAATAACAAAATTGCAGAATATTTCAATTCTGATTTTCAAAATAGAAATAACTCTGACCCAGAATGGTTTTTTGGATTTTGTTTTGACCAAATTTTATTTATTGACGAAGGAGTGAAGATTATGAAACAAAACAATAGTAATAATTTAATAACTTCCTTAATATCAGTGAAGAGTTTTAAAGGTGTTAATGGTGAAATTACAATTGATGAATATGGTGATTCAAAATCCATTAACTCTTTATACTTTTTTGAAAATGGTATTCCTAAGTTAATGATAGAGGCGAATAAATGATTATTAGAGAGGAAATCAGACGAGATGGATTGGCAATAAATCATAAATTGGATGAAGTTTTTTTTAAATTATATATTGATACTTTCCCAGAAGTTGACAAAATAATAAATGTCGGATATCCGACAATCTGCAATACTGAGTATGACATATGTAAGAAAATAATTCTTAATAACACGAGTGAGAATATTGAGTATTGTATAAGTTCCCATGCTCGTAAGATTGATTTAATAGTTATGTCGAGATTTATAGATGAACTAACTGATAGACATAAGTTGAGTATTGTAGTGTGGTATCCGATAAGCGAGTGTTTTCAAAAAAGATTACTAACAAATTCCAAAAGAAATCATCTTAAACATTTAAAAGAAATTGTTGAATATTGGAAATCACAGCAATCTTCTGTTCCAATAGATATCGCACTCGCAGACTGTTTCTCTGATGAAGATGAAATTGAGCAAAAAACTTCAACTTGGGTTAATGAATTAATTAAATATGGATACAGAAATATTATAATCACTGATTCGATGGGAACATCAACGAAGGATAGAATAGATAAAGTTTTTAGTAAGCTAAAGCACTATAACTTCAATTTTAATAATCTTGAATTTCATGTACATGATGATAATAGTAAAGCTTTTGATAATTTACAATATTCTATAAGTAAATATAATATTGGTTTAGTAAGTTCTTCCTATATGGGTAGTAGCGAAAGAATGAGTTTAATATCGACAGAAAAAATTTATCAAGATATTTTAAACTGTACTATTGATAAAGATATAATATCTAAGTTAAGAAACTATTATAATTATATAGTTAATGATAAGAGAAGTATTATTTCAAAATTTAAAAATAATGTAGCTACAATCACAGGTTCACAATTTTACTTACAAAATAAGCCTAAAATAAGTCTATTGTTTGGAGCAACAACTAATCTATACTTGTTAGAACTGATTTTAGGAAGAAAATCCAATAATGCTGAACTTGAATGTTTAAAAAACTATTTATATAATTCTTTCAATATATTTTTTACAAGAGATGATATTGACGAGATTATAAGTAAAAAGAAAGAAGAATTTTTCTCATACATTAATTTATCCAATCCTCTTGATGACAATAATAATATAAAACAAATGTCTGAATTCTGCGATAAAATTACAAAAAATAACTTATTCCATAAAAAGAATATCATAAAAATCCTTATACCAGGTGCAGGACTTGGGTTGTATACTAAGATCTTTGTTGAAGAACTCTTAAGAGTTACTTCTATTAATGATTCTCTCAAAATAGTTATTCATGCTGTAGATAACAATTATTACAATTTATTATTTACACAAGAAATGTATAAAAAAATATTATCTGGCAAATCAGTTAACTTCTCTACATTTGATTTTGTTGACTCAGGAATTTTTGATAAAACTTCTGAGAGTAGTAAGTTATCTATAGAATACATTATTCAAGATATTGATACTAATTATAAATATTTTGACTATGATATTATCTTTGCCCCATCTATCTTTCACTTATTAAATAATCCTTATGAAGTTGTAAAAGAAATTATATCACAAATATCCCCAACATCTCTATTAGTGACCGCTGTGGTAAATGATGATTGGTTATTATTTCATAAATGTTTTGCGCTTTATAAACTGAAAGCTAATGAATTCAATAAAGAGAAAATGATTTTTTGGAAAAAATTCCATAAATTTTCTTTCAATGGCCCTCCAGTCTGGTTTATATGGCATATAATTGGAAGAGATTTAAAAAATCTTTTCCCAGATTTAAAGTTAGAGCATGAATCTGGAAAAATCGAAAAGGATAGTATAATTGACAACGAATTATTACGAAAGTGGTCCCGTAATAAAACAAGAACAATTTTCCGTAAAGATGATACATATAATAAGTTCGATTCAATTTTTAGTGGGTTGGATAGCATCGACTTTCTTCATTCAACAAAACTAATCTGTTTTTCAAAAAAAGAAACATCAATGAAGTTCAAAGAAGGAGTTTATCCTTATTTGAGATATACAGTTTTTTCATCGAAAATTAGAAACCAGCATGACATACCCTTATTATTGTCAGATTATTTACTGGATATTTCAAAAAAAAAATATGTCCCCCAACAAGTAAAATACATAGTTACCCTGCCTTATATGCACAATGATGGTAAGAAATGGAGATCTGATCTAAGTTCAATTTTGTTCAATATCAACGAATATTGGAGTCCAAAAAGTCTTTTAAATGGGTTTTTATCACTGTCCTTACCTACTTTTGTTGGAAACAAAAATCAGTTTAGTAATCTAACAGATTTAGCATTGAATCAGTTAATAGATTTTTTTGAATCAGAGTACATGTTTAGAGTAAAAAGAAAGTTTACTAATACTGAGAAGGTTACAATTAATATCAACGGTAGCTTTAATAATGACTTAAATCTATATGTTTTGAGTTTTAAGATTGAAATTCCTAAATTATATTCAGACCAAATAAAAAAAATACGCTACGAGTTGTTAACTATTAATCCAATTAAATATAAAGAAATACTAAATTCATTAATAGATAAAAATGTTATCAATGGTGATATTTTAAGTCTCTTGACTGATTATCTATCATTTGATTTAAAAAGTGATCCTTCAAACACTGATATTGTTGGAGCAATAAAAAAACTCTTCGATAAAATCTTATCTGAATCTATTTTATTTATTTATAATAATGATTTACCTACCTCTTTGAAAAAAATACTAACAAATTTGATTGAGAAAGAAAAGTACAGCTCATATTTCTTAGGGTTTTCTGTATTTGCAGACTCAGAACACTTAATTGGATTTCCTTCAGTATTCTCTTATGCAAACAAGACCTTAGGTAATTTTGTCACTTGGTTTTATAGTAGTCAAGTTTATACTAAGAAATCAAAGATATTATCTTATGAGAAAAGACTTTTTAAGCTCAACAACATGCTTAAAAATGCAGGACAATTAATTGGCAACTTTGATTATGAATTACTTGTGTTATCACAAAGCATCAAAACAGCAATAATTTCCATCTTAGTTGACTCATATTCCCATAACATAAGTGCACACAGTTTAGCGGCCTTAAAATGGTGGTTTGATGCAAGGAGCAATAAATTACAAACACTAATAAGAGTAGGAAAAGGAAAGTCTGGTGATACTTCTCCAATTATATCATCATTGATTTGCCTATATCCCGAGACTATTGAAGAAAATGAATTGAAAGCTTATGCTAAAATTTCTAACAAAATTTATCATATTTTAGGGTTAAATGATAATTCTAATTCAGAATCTTATACAAATTTACAGGAAATTATTGATTATTTCGATAATAAAGATAAAAGCAAAAATATCTTGCAATATTCTTATGAAGCCATTTATGATAAAGATGAAAATAAAAGGTTAGAACAAGAAAAAGCAAAAGAAGTTATTAGTTTCCCTGTACCCATAGATAGACATATTGCTAGTTTCATGAGATTTTTAAGGGATAAAGCAGCATTTTGGAGTGGTGTAACTCGGGATATTCCTTTCGGTGGAGAAACACAAAATCTCTACGATTTACTGTGGAATGATTTTGCTGATAATCCTTTGTATCTTGGATCTATTGCTCATTCGGAAGGTATCACAAAGCTGAATATCAACATTGAGTTACCTAAACAGATTTTCGTTTCAAGCGAATGGTATAACAATTTAGTGGAGGAGGAATTAATAAATCCTCTAAATCAAAAATTTGTTAAATTAGACTTTGCTCGAATTAACCTTTCTATAATTAATTCAGAGAAATTTAAAAAGATTAATATGGAATACCATAGAGTAGATGCTGATGATTCAAATCAAGAAATTCAACATAATTTAATAAGACATTCACCTTATAATTTAATATTTCCAGGTAAATGGCATAAAATTGTAAGAGAAGAGTTAAGTAAACCTTTGTATGAAATCTTCTTACCTGGTGGAGTTGTTGGGAGACACTCTCTATTTACTATATTCGAAAATACTATTAGAAATATTAAGCATTTTGAAGTTACTGATGATATGATAGAAAATGGCTTGAGTTTTAATATAAGAATAGAACCCAAATTAATTACATTTAAAGATGTAGTTAAAGAAGAACCAAACTTTGAAGACAATAATTTCTTTAAGATTTCTGTTTATATAGATCATAATAACTTATTGAAAACAACAAAGTCATCAAAAACATCTGATAAGAAAGAAGAGACTAGTAGTAAAGTAATTGATTTTCTTAAGAAAAAAACTAGTGAAAGCATTATTACAGAAACAGGTTCACCAAAGTTAGGTGGTACTTTTCAAGATAAAATATGTGCGGCAATGTTGCTAAACAATACATTTTCCAGTGTTGATTTAAGAACCAGATCAGAAACCTCTAAAATGATAGAATACTTTTATAATGATCGGGATGAAAGATATTGGTTAGATTTCTCTGAAGAACCTGCTGATGGACATACTGGAAGGATACTAAAAAGCATCTACCTCTGGAGAGGAGAATTTATAGGATATTATAAATCTGAAAAATCATTTACTAATGAAAATATGAGTAGATTTAAGTTTATTTATGTCGATGTTGACGCTGATGAAATACCCAGTGATATCCAAAAAGTGCTAACTATAAATGGGGTTGTTAGGATAATTACTAGAAGAAATTTAAAAAATAATGATCAGTTAATTACAAAAATTAAGTATCACGAATTAACTGAGGATGATAAGAACATAATCTATCAATGTTGGAATAGAAAACTCTTAGAAGATCAAAAAATTCACTTTATACAATGCTATCCTAGAAATAAACACAATGATGAAGAAGCAGGTGCTTTGATGTCGATCAAGGATTACAAAATCGAAACATTCCTTGAAGGTGTCAATAATCCAGAAAATATAGGACAGAATATTTTTATTCGCCACTCTGGAGAAACATGGAATATCCCTAAAGATAGTATTATAAAATATCGAAGTATAGGATGGTTAAGAATGAAATTGATATCTGGTGACAATTTTAAACTAATCAATGAAGAAGATTTTTCTGTTCAAAATGAGCTCGTTGAGCTAATGCTAACAAAAATTTGCATTATTGATAATAGAATTCATAATAGATTGTTTAATTTCCCTAAAGAAAAACAAGCATTAATAAATCTAAATGTTCTGAGTGAAGAAGAGCTTTTCCCCAAAGGGATAGGTAAAAATTTAGCAGAAACTGACATTAAAAAAGTTGTTAAGAAACTTAGAAAGTATTTTGATGCTAATAACTTCTTGGTAATTCATTTATCATTTATAGAAGCTTTAAACTTTAGTGAAACAAATATATCTTCATTTTTTGAACAATTATTTGATTCTCAAGATAATAAAGAATCTGTTAATAATACTAAACACATAGAAAGAAAAAAGTACATTGTAATAACTACAGGTAGAGGTAGATCTCTTTGGTTTGAAACTATTAAAGGTACAAAGTTTGCTAAAACTACTCTATTTAAACCAATTGAATCATTGCTAAATGCAGTTGAGGATGCAATTAGACTTGATGATGATATTCAAATAAAGTACAATTTAGTAAAGGTACTTTTTGGCTCATAAAAAAAGGAATAATGATGAAAAAGATAATTATTATTGTATGGAAATGGGATAAGATGGCAATGAAAAAACAGATTCCTGAAAGATATTTTGTCCAAGATCACCATAAAAAAAGCACCTATTTTAATCTTGATGTTTTAAATTTTGGCGATTACACTCTTTATGGAGCAGAATTGCATTCATTATCCCCTGTGGATAGATATGAAAAAATAGATAGTCTGATAGAATGTGATGTCAGTAAAGAGGAAAAAGAGTTTTTAATCATGCTACATTCTGGTCATCACGACAATTTTTCTATAAATGATATTCTGGAGTTGAAGAAACGGCCTATTGTTCAAAAAAAGAATATAACATTTTGTTTGTTCAGGGGAGGGGGGATGTTTATTTATAGAAAACTATTGCATTTAACACACCCAAAATTCAGCAGTTCTGCTTTAGAGATTAAGGGATCTGAAACTTATTTGAATAAAGCTATTTTTGAGTCGATATGGTTTTTTTATAAATATTTCAGATTAAAACAGACGCTTTATGAACTAAGAGAAGCTATTATAGTCTCAAGTTTTGACAAAATTTTCAACGGTAAATTTGAAGACAAGGTAGATTTCATTCCAAATAATGATTATAATGATATTGATAAGAGAATTAGAGATAGTATAAAAGAACTAAGAAGTTCATCACAAGATAAAAATCTTAAAGATAAAGCTGATAAAGTTGAGAATTTTATTAATGAGTTGCAGAAAACTTCTAATAACTCCCCTAAAGAGATGGTTAACAGGATTAACGAGTTTATAATTGATAAATTTCCAGGGCCCATTTATGACTAAATTAATAGCTTCATTTCACAATTTTGCTGATATTCTTCAAAGGAATACAGAGTTTATAAACACAGAGCTTTGGAAACAGGGAGATGATTTTGATTTCGATGTTTTATATATCTTAGAGCCTGTAAAGATAGGTGAGAAGAATTATTCTATCCATAAGCCATGGTTTAGATATTTCAAACATAATTTCCCTAATACAAAAATTATAATATTAGGTTTCTGGGATTTTGTTCATCCAAACTATATATTTCTATTTGATAAAAAAATTAATTTTTCTGATCGAACATCTAAAGCATTGTGCAATATTTCACCAGACAACTTTCCCTTAGATGTTTTGGATATTTGCGACAAATTAAGTGTTTTCTTTAAAGGACATGGTGACTCTAGTGTTTTCGATGTGCTTTCTCAAACTGCTACTACTAGCACTTATCTAGCTGCAAGTAGTGATAACCAAGAATATTTGCAATTATTCCAACAAGAGTTAGATTGTTTATTAAAGAGATGGGAAAAGTATGAAGCTTTCTTTAGATTTATGCCATTTGGGATGAAAACAACGGAGATTATTGCAGAAATTAGAGATATTAGCCAATTCGTAAATGGTAAATATTCAAAAAATGATTATAGTTTTGATGAGATTACACATCTTTTAAAGAATGCTATCAATGTGTTTAATGAAATTGATGAAAAATATATAAGAAACTGAAGCCATGAGAAAGATACTATTCTTAGATGATGATTTAATTTATATAAAAAAGATATCATTAATATTCAAAGAGTATCAATTTCAACCATGTCAGACTTGGGAGCAAGCTAAAGATAATTTAGAAAAAGAAAAATTTAATTTATTTCTCTTAGATTTAAACTTAGATAGTTCAAACACAAAATTAGAGGGATTAGATTTAATTAGACTTTTCAAGGTGGACTATACTGAAATCCCATTAATAGTAGTAACTAATGACCAAAATGATAATACAATTGTTAAAGCGATCAATTTGGGTGCAGATAATTTCTTAAGAAAGAGTGAACTGGAAGTACTCGATTGGTGCTTAAAATTCAAAACAACTATGGAAAACCATGAATTGAAAGTAGCTCTCTCTAAAATCGAAAGTAAGAAATTCCCTTTCTATGGTAATTCCTACCAAATTAAAAAGATTAAAAAGGATTTAGAGATTTTTGCCTGTACTCCTAATATAACATTGCTGATTACAGGTGAAACTGGAGTTGGAAAAGAAGTCGCAGCAAAGTATCTCCATACTAAAAGTTTAAGAAGATATAAACCTTTTGTAGCTGTCAATATCTCATCCTATTCCGAAACCCTTTTAGAAAGTGCTTTATTTGGACACGTAAAAGGAGCTTTCACTGATGCAAAGGATAAGAGAGATGGATTCTTTAAACAAGCTGAGGGAGGAATTCTATTTTTAGATGAGATCGGTGATTTATCACTACCAGTTCAAGTTAAGTTATTAAGAGCAATTGAGACTAAGATGATTACCCCAGTAGGCTCTGATACTGCTTATAAATTAGATATCCAGATAATTTCTGCAACAAATAAAAATATTGAAAAGATGATAGCTGAAGGAAATTTCCGAGCAGATTTATATTATAGACTGAAAAATGCAGAAATAAAAATACCTCCTTTACGTGAAAGGAAAGAAGATATCCTAGAAATTATTGATTTCTACCTACGACAAGCTGATTATAGTTTGTCTATTATTGAAGAGAATGTCTTAACAAAGCTAGCAGAGTATCCTTGGCCCGGTAATATTCGTGAGTTAAAAAACACTTTAGTTAATTTGCTTTTTATCAAAACTGCAACTTCGAAAGACATTGTTGACATGGAATGTCTTCCTCAAAATATTAGAGATAATAATCATTCAAATCCTGTTGTTCAAAATAGTTTAGATTATAAATTAGCTGAAGTTGAATTAGATATTATTGATCAAAGACTTAACCAATATGATGGGAAAAAAGATAAAACAGCTACTAGTCTTGGACTAAACAGCGATCAGTTGAAATACAGAATCGATAAGAATAGAAAGAAGTATAATGAATTAGTAAATTATTTTAAATATATTAAACAATATTATTCAGAATAGGTAGGTTACTATGTCAGATAATAATAGTAAAAAAAAGTTTGGTGTTGAGTTTGGTGTTTATGATGGTAAGACGATAGAAAGTGTTGGTAATGATGATTGGTGTTCTTCATTAAAAAAGATCTTATCTGAATATATAAGTAAATCAGAGGATAGTAAAATATCAGCTTTTGTACCTAATTCAGCAGCACACTCAATTGGGCCAAAAAACATCCCTGAAGCAGAAAACACAAGTGCAAGGCAGGGCTCAACTGAAATAGAAGACAGCAAAGATAAAATAAGTACAGCTAATTTATCTAAAGAACCAACTCTAAAAATAGTATTTTGCAAGATGGAATATTTACATGATGATGATCTCTTTAAATATATTGTAGAGTATCATAAACATGAGGGAATACTGAGATTCTCTCCTATCCTTTTGATCAGTACAGACCAGTTAAACTATCAGAAAATTATAGATGAAAAAGATAAAGAAATAGTTAAAAACCTCAACCTAGAAAAGCGCAAGCTATATTGGGATTCGTCTATCTGGAACAGATATCTTTACTTGAATGATGGAAATTTCAAAACAAAATTTGAAAACGTACTAAAAGATTTCACGGATTATTTTGATAAGGATTTGTATTCTGCTTATGTTTGCCAAGAGTTTATTGAATTCCAAACAAGAATGATGTCTAATTCATATTTAGAGAAGTTTGGAGAAAATTCTCATAGGTCCCAAGTTATCCCCTTTAAGTTTCATTCAGAGAAAAATATGGAGGAAGATATTACTGATCAGTTGAAGAAGCAGATTAAGAATTATAAGTGGAGAATCTTAATAGTTGATGATTATGCGGATATATGTTTAAAACAAGATAATTATGGTAACAAGCTTTCGAGAAAGTGGAAAATTATTTGTAAATTGTTAAACAGGGATTTGACCTCAAAGTGTAGGAATAAAGATTGTTTAAGTTGTAGATATATAAATATGAATGATGATGAAATGAGTAAAGAGCAAAAGGAGTTGACATTTAGATTCTACACCCCTATTGCCGGATGTAGTGAGACTAAATGTGATAAACAAGGCTGGAGTAAACAAGAAAACTTAGTCCAAGAAAGTTTCAAAGCACTGAAGAATATTGAAATCACTTATGATATAATCCTGATTGATTACTTACTAGGATTGAATGAAGACTCTACAGAAAGAGAATTCAGCTCTGAGTTAATTAATAAAATTGCACAAGACTATAACTCTGAGGAGAATAGATATAACAACATTCATACTCCTTTCGGCAAAGCGTACCTATTCCCAATTTCTGCCTTTAGTAATGCTCTCTTAGATGATTTAAGAGAACAAGGGATTAGTCATCACTCAGAAAAATGGGAATTAGCTAGCGGGGCAGATCCAATAAATTCACCAAAGCTTTTTATGTATAAGTTTGCGAAATTTTTAAGTGTTCAGATTAATGATTCAAGAAGATCAGATTTTAAAGAATTGAGTTATGACACAATCATAAGGTACTATCCAGTTTTTCAAAAATATTCTGGAGATAGTCTTTTTATAAATTTAACCGAAAGTAAGAAAGAGCAGCTACCCAAAATCTTGTCAGATAATTTACTGAGAGCTCATTTTTTAAGATTACTAAGATTTAATGAATACAATGAAAATAATAATGATGAATTTATTGAGGCAAAAGTACTATTTAATAAAGTTTTGAAAGTAAAAGAAATAGATTGTGATATTGATAACTTGATTTACTCTGATAAGCAGTCAAAGGAACAGAGATGATTTATGGATATAATTTTAAATTCTATAAAGAAACTAAACATTTCAAGTATCTCCATCTAAAAAAGGATCAAGCTAATTCAGAATTTTATCCAATTTACTTATCTATATCTCAGGATTATATACTCTTTAAATATTTAAATGGTTTAGACATTGGAAGTCAAGATATCATAACCTTAATAGAATTACCTTTGTATAAAGTTTTAACTGACGATGATAATCTTAAGAATACTCTTAAAGAATGTCGAATTGAAGAAAACAAAGAAAAAATAATAAAAGACATATATCATGATATTAAGGGAAAAAGTATTGCTTTTGATAGTAAGCAAAAGAAAAATGAAGCAAAAGATAAACAGTACAACCCAGAATATGTAATATTGTTTCAGAGATTAATCCATGATTTTATTTTTGATTGGGAAGTAACAGACCTATTTGAGAATTCAGAGCATTTTGCCGAGATAGAATCAAGATTAAGGAATAACTACTTTTTTTATGCTATCAGTTCAAAATATCTTTTTGATACCTATTCTAACCAAACAGAAAATCTTAACTATGCTGAAGATAATTATTACTCTGAAACTTATGTTGTCTTTCTTAAAAAAAGTATAAAATATGGGAAACAATATCTCTTAGTCTTAAATGATTCACGAGTTAACGAGTTATATAAACTAAATAAATGGTTTGAAAAAGACATTGAAGATGAATATTTTAATTGTCTTGAAAAAGTTATGAAATATATAAAAAGATTACAAAAAAAAGTTAAGCTTGAAGATAATGAAGTTGAAGATTTAAGAAATATCTACAACTATATTTATACTGATGCAATCAAATGGTTTTCTCGTAGATATTCTCTGGGCAAACTCTTGAAATTGATTTTCATTAGTCATTTTAAACAAATTTATATAGTCATTGTAAAGTATTTTAGGAGGTAGGTTGAAAATGAGAATAAAGGGAAAAAATACTCTTTTAATATTGATAAGTTTTATTTCAATATCACTAATTTATATTGTTATGTATGTCACTTTTAATTTCTTTGTTTTACATCTCTTGCTAATTATTTCGTCTATAGTTCTTCTTTTCTTTGTTCATACAATCTCTCATCTAAATAATCCTGACAAAATATTGATTCATTTTGGCGCTATGTTCCCAAGACTTTTCATGGTTATTATTGCTGGTTGGACATTACTAGTTACAACGGATGAATTAGTTTCCACATCGGTTTTTAGTCATATTGCAGATAATTTTATATACAACCTTGGTGCAATATATGTTTTAATAATATTTATCATGATTGAAGTAAAAAATTTGGGACTGAGAGGGAAAAACATAAATCTGTTTAGTAGGAGTTTAGGTGTTTTGTTAGTTGGGTTTATTTATTCTGTTCTTATAGGAGTCATAGCAATCAATATGGTTATACCTAGTATGTTAGATAAATTTTCACCTTTAGAAAATGCTCTCGCAAAATACTATGCCAATCCAGATATTTCACAAATTGATTTTTCACCTGTAGGTTACTCTTTAACATATAATTCGGATTATTGGAAGTTTTTACAAGAGAAAGAAAACCCAATAACTAACACATACTATACCTGTTCAACAGACAAAGTAAGTGAAAATATAAACATAGTGTATTCTGGAAACAAGATTCAAATTGTTAGAACAGATTCATTATTGAAACGAATAATGGTTGATCAAACTCTCACAAAAGAAAAATTTGAATTATTAAGCAATATAGAAATACACAGTAAATTCTATTACGATATCCCCTTTTTAGAACTTCAAAAGTCTCATAAATGGTGCTACGTTGTTTCTGTTAGTTTTTATAAGCTAATTATTATTCCGGGATTATTATTCAGTAGATTATTCTTTATTTTATTTGCAGCAATTTGCTTACAATTAATCTTTGAAGAAAAACCTATGACTGAGCCCCTATAGTTGTTAAACCAGATAATGCATTAGGGTAAAAAAACAAATTGATATTTATTTTGACAATACATGATAAATATATAGATAATTAATAAAAATATTGAGAGGTATAGCTAAATGAAGAATTATGTTAGTCTTATTATACTTAGTTTGATTTTCTTACTCACGATTGGATGTAGTAAAAAAAATACTCCGGCAGTTATATTAGTGCCGGGATATGGTTCAAAATCTATTTTATGGGAAGAGTCAGGAGTGATTGAAAAATTAGTAGTGGAAGGATATAAATATGGAGGAAGAGTTCAATCTAGGGATTTCATTGGAAAAATGAAAATTTCACCAGAATTTAAGCAGGGAGATATCTATAATTTTGTTTTTTCTGATTCGATTCAGACTATTGAGATGTTAACAAATGAGTTAAGCTGTGTTGTTAGAGGCTTAAAGAAAAAAACTTATAATGATAGATTTATTATAGTTGCCTATAGTATGGGGGGTATTATTTCCAGGAATTACTTAGTTAATAATATTGATAAAAATCATACTGTTTCATTAATAACTATCTCTTCCCCTCATCTGGGAAGTTATTTAGCCAATGTTCTTTATGCTACTACTCTTATTGCAGGAGGTTCTGAATCAGTAGCAGCCAAGTCAATAATTGAGATGTTTGGGATTCATTCAGCCATTTCATTAAAAACATTGAAAGACCTAGTCTCTTCCGGTGAAGATAGTTTTCTCTATCAGTTAAATTCAAAGCCACATCCTGACAACATTAACTATGTATCTGTCATAGCACACGATATTGATGACCCAGAGAGTATGTCCTTTAGAAAAATTTTAGATAGAATACTGTGGGAAAATCAAAATAGTAAAGGAGATACAGTAGTTTCAGCAGAAAGTCAGAATATGGCAAACATTCAATATTTTACTGATAATAAGTTTAGATTAAAACACAAAGAAGAGCATATTAATGCCTCTCATTTGAATGCTTGCTCCCAAAAAGATGAGTTAAGTAAAATAATATTAAATGAGTTAAATAGATTTAAGGTCGAATGATCTTTAACCTCTAAATTTATCTCTTTATTTATGGAGAACATATAATGAATATCAACCTCAAAGAGAACCAGGATGCTCTCATTATAGGCGATATACACGGTTGTTATGATGAGCTGGTTGAATTGATTAATAAATCAGGAGTCAGAGTAGGAAAGGACATCATTATATCAGTTGGAGATATGGTTGATAGAGGATATAAATCTTACGAAGTAATAAAATTCTTCAAACAGACACCAAACACATTTTCAATAATGGGTAATCACGAGATGAAACACCTTAAAAAAAAGATGATCCAAGGAAGCTTATTTGATAAACAAGACTTTTCTGGAGAACTTCAGCGATTGATGTTACCAGATGAAGATTATAAAGAGATGGTTGAATTTTTCTCAACTCTGCCTCTCTACATAGAACTCACTTTAGCTAATAAAATAAAATATTTAATTGTTCATGCAGGCTGGCATAGATATATTGTAAAGGATGACATTCATTTTGATTCAAAGAATTACAAACTTATGAGTGAAGATGTTAAATACGTTTTAGGGGTTGGTTCTAAAGGTAGAGAAGGTTTTGACAATAAAAGTTTCCCATGGTTCAATACTTTACCAAACATTTATAAAGTAGTATACGGGCACACTAAATATGAAACTGTGGAAAGAGGTCTAAACAATAATGTATTTGGAATTGATACTGGCTGTTATGAAGGTAGACATCTATCAGCTTTATTACTTCCATCAGAAAAGATTGTACAGGTAGAAGCTAAGAGAGATTACTATAAGCAGATTTTAACTGAAAGACTAGATGATCTGTACTTAAACAATTACGAAAAACTTAACTGGAAAGATAAAGAAGCTCTCCTTAAAAAATCAGAGTCCGCAGAACTTTTAAAAAAAATTGAGGTAGATTTCAAAAGTATTCACTTTTTGTATACCTATATTATATCTAGAGCGGATGAATATAAAAAAAGTTTTAAATGCCTTGATAATGATAAAAAAAAGGAAATAAGACAAAATTGGAATAAGAAGAAGCAATTTCCCAAAGAATTTTCACAAGAGATCCAGAAGGCATTCTTTCATGATTACAATATCAAAAACTTATATGCATATTCTCCAGAGCAGATTAATTATTTCATTAGTATTATTAACCCGAATGATGCAGAAGAGCTTTAGTAATACTTCGCTAAAGCTACGTATCACAGGCGAAGAGTGCAGATTCTTCTAGTGAAATCCCCTTCTTTGAGGGGGACACAGGGGGTGCATCCATAAAAGGCATATAATATATATATTCATGAAAATTATGTTGCTTACTTTTGCAAAAGAATATAGTGCTATTCGCAAAGGTTTACTGCATTATTTGGGTTTAACCCGGATGATGCAGTAGAGCTTTAGAGAAGAGTGCAGATTCTTTTAGCAAAATAAGTTACAGAATTCGGACGCATATAATATATATATTCGGGAGAA
>JAEKNW010000053.1 GCA_016838885.1 Candidatus Cloacimonadota bacterium | reverse complement strand
GAGTCTGTTTCAAGTTTTGTGTAAACACTAAAAATTGATATAGAAAAATTACTATTTTAAGGGAATAATAATTGTTAAAATTATTGCTCCCTTTTTCTAATTCTACCTTTTTGAATAAAACATGTCAAAATTAGAGCCTAAAATTAGCCTCTTTCTAGTAGATCAAATTTTGCTATTTTAATCGGATAATCTATCGGCAAAAAATATCTCTAATTGAGAATGGATAATTCCCCAGTTTCTTCTGCGACTAGTCCATTTTTTAGTTATATCCATTGTAGCTAAATATAGCATTTTAAATAGACTATCATCGGTAGGAAATATTGATTTACTTTTAGTTACTTTTCTTAGTTGGCGATTGAATCCTTCAATGGTATTAGTTGTATAAATCAGAGTCCTAATTTCTTTTGGATACTTGAAATATGTAGATAAGTCAGCCCAATGAGCCCTCCATGAAATAGCTATTTCAGGATATTTTTTCTTCCATTTTCCCTCAAAGTTATCCAGTTCAAGTAAGGCAATTTCTTCAGTATTTGCTTTATATACTTTCTTTAGATCAATCATTAATTCACGGACATCCTTGTAGGAAACATACTTTGTTGTATTCCTAATTTGATGAATTATACAACGTTGTATTTCTGTATTAGAAAATGCTGAGGAGATAGCTTCTGAAAATCCAGTAAGACCATCGACACAAGTAATTAATATATCTTTAATACCTCTATTCTTTAATTCATTCATCTTAGATAACCAAAATTTGGCACTTTCATTTTCTCCTATCCACATTCCTAAGATTTCTTTCATTCCATCTAAATTAATCCCAATCGCAATATACACAGCTTTTTTTACTATTTGTCCTTCACTCCTAACGCTGTAGCGAATAGCATCCATAAAGACTACTGCATAAGTACTTTCTAATGGTCTATTTTGCCATTCTTTAGCGATGGGAAGGATCTTATCTGTAACTCTACTAATAGTACTATCAGACACCTCTAAACCATAAATATCATACATATGATCTTCTATATCACTAGTCGTCATCCCTTTAGCATACATAGAAATTATCTTTTCTTCTAGATCTTTACCCATTGAATTTTGATGTTTTTTAATAATTTGGGGTTCAAATGCCCCATCTCTGTCCCGCGGAACATTTAATTCAAGTTCTCCAGCACTGGTATTTAAAGTCTTGCGAGAATATCCATTTCTAGAGTTATCAGTAACTTTATTGCGATAATCATATTTACTATATCCTAGTTCTTCTTCCAGTTCCCCTTCGAGAGCACCTTCTAGTATTTCTCCTAACATTTCTCGCATTAAAGATTGAATTCCAACCGCATCTTTAACACCTTCTTCTTTTAAAAGTTCTCTAATTAATTCTTTTCTTCTTTTCTTTTCTGGTGACAATTTTTTTCTAGCCATAAAAAACACCTCCAAATCAATGTAGTAGATTCTACATCAATTTGGAGGTTTACACAAACTTTGGGACAGACCCCCT
>JAEKNW010000052.1 GCA_016838885.1 Candidatus Cloacimonadota bacterium | reverse complement strand
TTTTCAGGAATATATATATTATATGCCTTCAAATTCTGTAAGTTATTTTGCTAAAAGAATCTGCACTCTTCTCTAAAGCTCTACTGCATCATTCGGGTTTAAGAATTAAATATAATCATCGCAAAATTTAACATATTTGTCATGGAATGGTTGATTATAAATGTGCCGACAGACATTATCTAAATGAGATTGAGAATAGGTAACTGCTCCGTATTCATTACTACAAAGATGTCGCTCCTCTGGAGCTTAAGAAAATTCTTTTCAGTGTATTCGGTGTTTTCGGTGGCTATTTCTTTCTTCTTCTTAGTGAAATTCGTGTAATTCGTGGATAGACTTTCTTCTTTTTATTAGTGGCGGACAGAATGTCCACCGTCCGACTGAAGAGGCTTTTATCAGTGTTCATCCGTGTTTTCAGTGGCTAAATATCTTCATCTTCTTCTTTGTGTTCTTTGTGCCTTTGTGGTGAAAATTCCCCCGTCTCCCCGTCTTTTCGCAACAAGCGAAAAATCTTCTTAGTGTAATTCGTGTAATTCGTGGATAGACTTTCTTCTTTTTTCTTCTCTTAAAAAACTCTCTGAAACTCCTCTTCACCTCTGTGTAACTCTGTGTTAAGGACTTTCCCCCTCTTTCATTCTTTTCGTGACTAGCGAAAAATTGTTGACTCTCTCTCAAGTAGTGTGGGAGCTTTAGTTTTTTTTAGAAAAATAAGATTTACAATAATGATATCATAATCCTTAGTCTTCTCCTAGGGAAACCTTAGTCATTCCTTTAAGTATCTCGATGAAATCCCAATGATTCATCGAGATACTTAAAGGCATCAATAAGCAAACCCTTTTGTAATGCCTATTTGTGGCACTTAGAAACATGTGGAATTTAGTCTGTTTTAGGAAAAGAGATTGAGTTTTAATGTGACAACTTTTCTTAAAATGCTATTTACAATAAAAAAACCGGCTCAAGTTCTAGTCTGGTGGAAATGTTGAAAGTAAATGAGAATCTGCACTCTTCTCTAAAGCTCTACTGCATCATTCGGGTTTAACCCAAATAATGCAGTAGACTTTTGTGAATAGCACTATATTCTTCTGCAAAAGCAAGCTACATAATTTTCATGAATATATATATTATATGCCTTCAAATTCTGTAAGTTATTTTGCTAGAAGAATCTGCACTCTTCCCTAAAATTCTACTGCACCATTCGGGTTTAAGAATTATCATTTTCAACAAACAAAATATACTCTCAATAGTAAAATCTCACTTGTAACTTTCTCTAATACATCTAATATGCAATAATGTCTCTTTTGTCTGGAAGACTAGAACATGGGCAAAAAAAAGACAGAACCTAGGGTCCTGTCTTTAACCCAAATAATGCAGTAGATCTTTGAGAATAGCACTATATTCTATTGCAAAAGTAACTTCCATAATTTTCAGGAATATATATATTATATGCCTTCAAATTATGTAAGTTATTTTGCTAAAAGAATCTGCACTCTTCTCTAAAG
>JAEKNW010000051.1 GCA_016838885.1 Candidatus Cloacimonadota bacterium | reverse complement strand
CGCATCCTATGCGACCGCCGAGGCAAGTGGTCAAAAGGCGGCAGAAAAGGACTTGGACAGATCGGCCCGGACGCGGAAAAAATATTTCTTGGCTGTTGGCTGACCCCGAATCGGCCAAGCCTTGCCCTTGCTTACAGGGCCACCAAGGAAATCCTCAAAAAGAACGATCTGCCAGTCTCATCCAATCGCTCTTTTCGGCGATTTGCCGAACGCTTCGACGAAACCCACCACGATTTGGTCGTCCTCAAGCGTAATGGAGAGAAGGCTCTCAAGGACAAAGTCGGGCCGTACATCACCAGAAACAGCGATCTGCTCTCTGTGGGTGATGTCCTCTTCTGTGATGGCCATGTCCTGAATTTCCGATGCTTGCACCCTGTTACTGGCAAGCCTTTCCGGCCCATACTTATATGTTGGTTTGACTGGCGATCACACATGCCGGTCGGCTGGGAGATAATGCCCACCGAGGATACCGTTGCCATCAGTTCAGCCCTGCACATGGCGATCCGCATGCTCGCGCAGTACCCACGTTGCGTTTACCTCGACAACGGCAAGGCGTTTAGGGGTAAATATTTCAGCAATGTTGACGATGACTTCGGCGAATTCAACGGCTTGTATGCTCGGCTCGGCATAGCGGTCCAGTACAGCCGTCCCTACGAGGCTCGAACCAAGATCGTCGAGCGATTTTTCCGAACTTTCGATGAAGAGTGCCAACGCCTTTTACCGAGCTACATCGGCAACAATGTCGCCAACAAGCCCGCATGGATGATGCGTAACGAGAAGTACCACGCCGCCACTCACAACGAGTGGACACCCACTCTGCGTGAAGCATCCGAGGTGTTTCGCCTCTATGCACAATGGTACGGCCAACAGGAGCGCAAAAGCGTAGGGGGACAACGTCCTCTAGACATCCTTCAGGGTGGACTCGGCGATGGCGTGGACCTTGCCGAACTGGATCGGCATTTCCTTTTCCGCCAGAAGATCACACCCAAACGATGCGGCTTTACCATCAGCGGCGTGCGCTTTGAATCCGATGCCCTGTACGGCCTGAACAAGCCGGTCATGGCGATGTACAGCTGGTCGGACATGAGCGAGGTCTACTTGCACACTTTGGAAGGTGAACGCCTTGGCATTGCCCGTCCCACTGAAGCTCTTCACCCCCTGGCTCGTATTTTCGGCGATGAACTTGACCTCCAGAAAATTAAAGAAGCCAACAAACGCCAGCGCGGACTCAAGAATACCACCATGAAAATGGTCAAGGCCTTCGACGGTGACATCGGCGAGAATGCACTCGAAACTCTGCCTTGGATGCGGCGGGAAACCGTGCCTCTCAAGGCTGTACCCAAGCCCAAAGTCATCAAGGCCGAGCCTGTGATGGATGAAGCCGAGATTGCACGATTGGAAGCCGTGAGGGCCAAGATCAAGGAATTGCCGACTAACACGTTCAAGCGTCCGGCCTTTTTTTCAAGCGAATTGGAACGCTACGAATGGTGTTTCGAGCAGAC
>JAEKNW010000050.1 GCA_016838885.1 Candidatus Cloacimonadota bacterium | reverse complement strand
GCCGCGAGCCCCAACGCTGAGGGTTAAGTTTGCGTGCCTCTTCAATTGTTTGGTTTCGCTGTTCAAATAGAGCTGCGTCCTGGCCTGTTCTTTTTTGAATCGGTGTTACATATCCAAGTCCAGAATGTAGATGCTGATAGTTGTACCAATGAACAAAGGAGGCTATCCACTCACGGGCATGGCCTATATTCCGAAAGTTTCCAGGATACCCAGCTGTGTACTTTACCGTTTTGAAGAAGCTTTCAATAAATGGATTATCATTACTAACTCTCGGTCTGCTGAATGAATAACTTACACCCAGAAAATATAATAATCCAAGCAGAGATAACCCCTTCATCGGATGTCCATTGTCTGAGTGTAGATGCACACCTTTAAGATTTAATTTTAAAGATAAACGAGAGAAAAGATCCCGGGCAAGTTCTGCATCTTCTCTATCATGTACTTCCCAACCAACAATGGATCTGTCATAGATATCAATAATGACGTATGCAAATAGAAACAATCCTTTTATTTTTAGCGGCAGCCAAGTAATGTCCCAACACCAAACTTGGTTGGGGCCGTTCGCAACAAGCTCTGGTGGCTTATCAGCTTTCTTTCTCGGTTTGCTGTTACTTCTTTCATGAAGCAGCTTTTCTTCTTTAAGTATTCGGTAGAAAGAGCTCTCAGACGCATGATAAACACTCTCCTGGGCAAGAGTTGCTACTATTTCATGCGGATTCATATCTTTAAAACGTTGTGAGTTGCAGATAGCAAGGATTTCAACTCTTTCTTTCTTAGTAAGTTTTTGCGGTACGTGTTTTTCTGCTCCTTTTCGTTTATCTTTAAGTCCATGCTTCTCCCAGTTTTGTAGCGTTCGGCAGGTAAAGCCAATCATTTCACAGGCCTCTTTTTTACGGGCACCAGAATAAACAGCTTCAGCTACCGCACTTACGACCATCTCTTTCACTGGTTCAGGGATTATTCTTCCTCGGCTTCCTCCCAAATCTGATGGACTTTTTTTTTGAGCACGATAAGAGCTGCCATTTCTGCTAATGCTTTATCTTTACGGTTGAGTTCTTTTTCAAGACTCTTTATTTTTTTCTTTGCTTCTTTCAGTTCCGTCTTGTTTTCTTTATTTCTATCTGTCACGGTATCTCTAAGCTCCTGCTGCCATAATTGCAGATGTTCTGAGTGAAGCCCTTTTTCACGTATCCATGCTCCAAGTTGTTCTTCAGGAATACTGGCAGCTTCCAGTACAAGATGAAACTTCTCTGCACTGCCAAGTTGCTTCGGGCTTAACTCACCATCTAAGTTTAGTATACCTTTATCTATTTTTTCTATCCAGTTGCGAATGGTTTGTTCGCTGATTCCATATTCGGTGCTTACTTCTTGTATACTTCGACTCTCAGGCGGTAATACCTTTTTCAATACTGACTCTTTTATTGCCCTGCTGTAGCGCATAGGTCCTCCATAGATTTCTTACTCCAGAAAAGATTTTTATAATTTTCTTCCAGGCGAAATCTATCTTGACACAGGGGG
>JAEKNW010000049.1 GCA_016838885.1 Candidatus Cloacimonadota bacterium | reverse complement strand
TTCTGTAAGTTATTTTGCTAAAAGAATCTGCACTCTTCGCCTGTGATACGTAGCTTTAGCGAAGTATTACTAAAGCTCTACTGCACCATTCTGGTTTAACCACTTAACTTGAACTAGAGACATAATTTTTAGTGTCTATAGATGTTTCCTTATGATTCTTTACTGATTAAGTGCAGTGAGTAAATCAGTATTTATTTGAATTGGTCAGTTCTGCTAAAATTATTTCTTCTAATTGCTTTTGGGGTAATAGTAACTTATATTCTGCAACACCAATTGGCTTATTGATGTCTTGGAGGGCTATTTCAACATCAAGGTGATCTTTGTCCGCACATAAAATAATACCTATAGAATGGTTTTCATCTTCATTCTTTTCCTGTTTGTCTAAAAGTGTAAGATAAAAATTCATCTTACCAATATATTCTGGTTTAAATTCTCCAAGTTTTAATTCTATTGCAACAAGGGAGTGCAAGTTTCTGTGGTAGAATAGTAAATCAATGAAATATTCTTTATTATTATATTCTAATCTGTATTGATTACCCATAAAAGTGAAGCCCTTACCAAGCTCTAGGATGAAAAGCTTGATTTTCTCAACTAACTTTTTCTCAAGTTCTAATTCCTTAAGTGGTTTATAAATTCCTAGAAATCCTAGATTGTATTTATTTTTTAATATTTCATTTGCTTGGTGAGCTAAGGGCTCAGGAAGAGTTAAATTAAAATTATGAGATTTATCAATAGATGCATTCATGTTAAAATCATCAGCTTTAATATAGTTGAGTAATAATTCTCTAGACCATCCATTTTGAATAGATTTCTCCGCATAAAATAAAGCTTCTTGGTTGTTTTTGATTTTTGATAGAATTAATAAATTATGTCCCCATGGTAATAGTGCGACAGCCTGTCGCAGTTTCTCAGTAGAACTTTTATATCTTTCGTAGAAGCGCTTCATATCCCAAAGATTTCGAGGAGAAAGTCCCATATCTGGAAATTCAGATTTTAGATCAATTGATAATTGTTTAACAACTTTGCTTCCATATCCTTGAGCAATTTGTTTCTCATGTAGAAGCTTCCCCAAAATCCAATATACCGAAATTACAGATTTATTGATTTGCAATGCCAGACTATTTCTGGCTTTATTAATTTCTATAATAGCTGTATTTAGTATCTCAGAGTAATTTGGAACTACTTCTAAATCTCCATTTTTCTTCATATTAACCATCCTCAATATTCTTAATTATCATTTTCCATGTTAATTGTGTAAATCATAATAATTATGTCAAGATGAAAAATATGAAAATAACCCCGCCTTGTGAAGAGACTGTTCAAGCATCAAGCCACCTCCTGAATAGTTTATCATTAAACAATTAAACAATTAATCAAATAAACAAATAATCAATTAAACAATTAAACAATTAAACAATTAATCAAATAAACAATTAAACAATTAAACAATTAAACAATTAAACAATTAAACAATTAAACAATTAAACAATTAAACAATTAAACAATTAAACAATTAAACAATTAA
>JAEKNW010000048.1 GCA_016838885.1 Candidatus Cloacimonadota bacterium | reverse complement strand
GGTGGAAAATGCTGAGGTGGAAAATGCTGAGGTGGAAAATGCTGAGGTGGAAAATGCTGAGGTGGAAAATGCTGAGGTGGAAAATGCTGAGGTGGAAAAAACTGAGGTGGAAAATGCTGAGGTGGAAAATGCTGAGGTGGAAAATGCTGAGGTGGAAAATCTTAAACCTAAACCACAGAAAAAAGCAGATAATGTTAAAAAGAAGAAGCAGACCGTAGTTCCTCCTGAAGGAGGAAAGCGGATGTGGTCATCCGCACTCCCAGTTAGTAAGAGGGGGATTGAAGAGGTAGCTTCAGATGCATTAGATATTGAAGGCATAATGGCTAAGTATGAAGTAAGCAGAAGTAAAGCTTACAGAATAGCTAAGAAGGAAGGCTGGGAAGTGATTAAGTCTGCTATACCTGGTGGAGGTACAAAGAACTTATACTTAGTTCCGAGTTCTAAAGAGATAGCACCATGTATTGAAGCAGGTGTAGTTGAGTATGATAATACAATACCTGATTTAGAGGAGCAGGTCCCTGTTCCTGAAGATGAATTACAGAGAGCTCAGTTAAAAGCAGATTTGTGTGAGGAGATATTGAATGAGTATGATAGGTGTGGCAGTAAGCTTAAGGCTATTAAGAGTATTAATTCAGTATATAACACAGGTTTGTTTTTACCTAAGCTTTATGAATTAGAGGGTAAGAAGGGCGAACGGACCATGCGTTCTTGGCTTGATGTATATCTTGATAGTGATAAGGATTTTAAGAGCTTAGTGAGGCTAAATCGAGCTTCTGAAAGCAGTATTGCCAGTGAGACTGAGCAAGACTTCTTACTTAATCTATTACTTAATGATAACAAGATCAAGATAGGTTCTGCTATCAGGAAGCTTAAACAGATGGCAAGGGCAGGCAAGATTGAATCCAGGACCAGTGAGAGATCATTAAGAAGATGGGTTGAATCATGGAGGGATAGCAATATTCAGGAATGGAACACTTTAAGATATGGAGTTAAGCACCTAAGAGATAGAGGTATAATGACATTATTAAGAAGTGAAAGCTTGAATGTTGGTGATGTACTGGTAGCTGATGGGCATATACTGTCTTTTGATATTATTGATCCATTAACTGGTAAGGCTAAGAGAATGATGCTGATATTATTCTTTGATTGGGCTTCCAGGTATCCAGTTGGAGCTTCCTTAGCTAATACTGAAGATTCTGAGCATATCTCCTTAGCTCTCAGAAACTCCATAGTAAATATGGGCTATAAACCACAAAGTGTATATTTAGATAATGGTAGAGCTTTTAGATCAAGGTTATTCCATGAGAAGTGGGAGGACCATGATTTAAGCAATGAGTTAGCAGGTATTTATCCTCGCTTAGGAATTGATGTTACTTTTGCAAAGCCTTATAATGCCAGGGCTAAGGTGATTGAGAGATTCTTTAAGACAATGCAAGAGGATTTTGAAAGGTTTGTTGATACTTTCAGAGGTTCAGGCATTGGAGATAAACCTGCTTACCTGATGAGGAATGAAAAGTGGATTAAGAACTTGAGAGAGAGAAATCCACTTACTATTGAACAAGCAAAATATATGATGGCAGTTTATTTTCAAGAGATGTATGGAATGACCCCACATTCAGGTTTAAATGGTCAAAAGCCTTATGAGTTATTTAAGAGTTTTAAAGCTCCTCGCAAGCGTCAAATCAGCCTATCTGAGCTTAACTTTATGATGCTTAAGAATGAAAGTAGGAATGTAAGGAATAACGGCATACAGTTTGGAAATGTGCTTTATTACCATGATAATCTGATAGGTATGCTTGGTAGTAAGGTAAATATCAGATACGATATTATGGATATGAGATCTATTCTGATTTATGATCAAAAAGACAGGTTTGTCTGCCAGGCTTATGCTAGAACAACTACTCATCCATTTGTTAAATTAGCTGAAGATAAAGCTACTTCAGAAAAACAACTTAAAAAGCAATTAGCTTATCAACACAGATTAGAAAAAGAGATCAAGTCTAAGAGTAACATCATTAGGAAGCAGGTTGATGAGCGTGTAGCTGAATTTAGGATGCCTGAGTTAAGCACTGAGAAATCAAGCTTTAATGATAGTGGGTTTATTGAAGCCCCTAAATCCCCTGAAGGAGACTTTGAAAGGAAGGGGATAGAAGAGACCACTCCTCTACAGAGAAGTATTGAAGATGCAGGCAGGATGCCTGCGATCCCAGTTAAGAGTGATGAAGAAGAAGCTTTAGAAAAGCTAAATAAGTTATTCAAGAATACAGGGTTATAGAGTTAAGAGTTAAGAGTTAAGAGTTAAGATAAAAAAACTAAAAATGGGAGAAAAAAATGAAACAGTTAGCAATGAGTACAACAAAGAATGTTATCAATGGGCAAAAGATGATTCAGTATTTGTTAAACAGACCTAAGACTGAGATGGTTGGACTAGGTATGATCTATGGTCAGCCTGGTTTAGGTAAAAGCAGGTTTGCTAAACAGCAAGCTATTATGAATGATTATGTTTATATCAGATTAGAGGCAAGTATGGCTCATAAGAGCTTTCTAATAAGGTTGTTGGAAATTATCAGATTCCACTTAGGAATGTCTAAAACACCTATTTATGGAAGTACTAATGATATTTATCATAAGATTATAGATATATTAATAAACTATGATAACTTAGTGATTATAATTGATGAGATTGATTATGCCTTTGATAATAAAAGGATTTTGGGTTCAATCAGAGATATTGTTGATGAAACTTTAAGCGTAATAATCTTAGTGGGTATGAGTAATGCCAGAGAGAAGTTATTAATGGCTGATGCTCATTATTTTGATAGATGCAATTACTTCTGTGAGTTTCAAGAGATAAGTGAAGATGATATCAGATTATTGTGTAACGAAATACCTGATGTGGAAATTGAAGATAGAATAGTTACCTTCCTTAAAAAAGTAACTAAAGGTAACTTAAGAAAATTAATGAAAGCTCTTTATTCAATTGAAACAACTTCAAAGGCTTATGATATATCAGAATTTACAGTAGAACAATTAAAACTAATAGAAATCAGTTAAGGAGAAATAATGCCTGCCAAAGTACAAGAAATAAGAAAGATAATAACAAATTTCATTAAATACACTAATAGACCCTTAACTTCTAGAATGATAGCAAATGAGACAGGGATTGATGTTAATGATGTCCGTAAAAAGGTATCACATTTGCTTAAAGAAGGATTTATTAAAGCTGTTGCTTGTGAGGGTCGTGAGAAGATTTATGTGAAAAATGGTAATTATGAGCTTAACAAAAAATCAAATCCTGTTGGTTACAAATATGATATTATTGAAAAAATATATAATATAATAGGGAAGACCGAGATAACTAGCAGTAGGCAATTAGAGACATTAACAGATATATCTCACAAGGCAGTGGTTAAATATCTAATTGCTATGGTATCAATGAACTACATCAAACGAGAAAATGGATATTTCAAACATACAGATAAAGAAATATGCTACGATTTAGTAGGTAAGAATATAACAGAAGGAGCAAGAAAGATGGTATCAGGTAAAGTAAGAGGTAGTAGTACTAAAAGAAAAAGTACAAGTAGTAATAGTGTTTTATACGATGCACAAGGTAGAGAGTATCCAACTAAGATATTGGATAAGCAAATAGTGAAAAGAGATAAGATGGTAACTAAGCTTCTAAAAAAGGCTAAGGACTTAAATGAAAGGATAGCTAAAGAAAAGGCTAAAATGGTGGCTGAGATTGAAGATTACTTAGCTGACACAGCTGAGCAATATGGTGAGAACTGGAAGGGCAATGCTGAGCTTCTTTCCTTTAATGGAAGTGCTAAGATTGAAGTTAAGTATAAAGAGAGAATCCAATTTACTGAGAAGCTTCAGATAGCTAAGCAGAAGATTGATGACTGCCTGATCAGATGGAGTGAGGATTCTAATATTAATCTTCAAGCTGTTATTAGAGAAGCTTTTCAGGTGGATAAGAAGGGCGAAGTTGCTAAAGGTAGAATATTATCACTTAGAAAATATAACATCAAAGATAAAGAGTGGAAGTTGGCAATGGACCTGATTAATGAAGCTATTGAAGTTACTTCTACCAAGCAGTATATTGCTTTTTATGAGAGAGAAGATCAGAATAAGTCTTTTAACCTGATCACCTTAAACTTCAGTTCGATTGAGTAATTTAAGTTATAAAATGAAAGTTGCTATATCTTTATTCAAACTCGGTACTGCGATGTGACTAATCAACACCCCGTCTGCTACGCATCCACCCCTCTTAGAAACATTTCCTAAAGAAATGAAGAGGGGAATAAAACTGGATTGAGTTTGAATAAACCTATTAGCAATCTCTTTTTGTAAAAAGAGACCAAAAACCGAAAACCTGTCCTCCACAGAGGGGAATGAGTGTTGCAAGAGTGTACAAGCTGATTTGACAGAGGGAGATAGAATGACCAGAGTAGTATTTGATGATAAGAAATTTTATACGCCGACAAGAGTTGCTGAGCTGTTATCAGTTAACAGATGTACTGTTTATAGAATGATTAGAAGTATAGAAGAACCACTACCTGCTGTAAGGCTTAAAGGTAATGGACAGCTTAGAATAAGTGGATTAGAGCTTAATAAGTATTTAGAAGAGCATGAGGTTGATCCGCTTAATGAATAAGAATATGAGTGAAAAATTGAGGTATCGCTTTGCGATGATATTTGAAGTGCGGACAGGGATGTCCACATTCCCAGTTAGTAAGAGGAGATGCCTGCAGGGATGCAGGCGTTCCCAGTGAGGTGAAATTATGACAGAGAAACAGGCTAAGTATGCTAAGCAATTGAGAAGTCAGATAGTAGTTTATGCTAAAAGAGACTTAGGTATGGAAGTTGAAGAATTGCATGATATTATGACTAATATAGGATATGGGAGTTCATTACGCAAGCTTAGCCTTTCCTCTTTGATAAATTTAAAGAAATTATTACAGGGAGAAGAACTTACTCATGACTATATCAAGTTTGATCAGCAAGATAAAATGATCTATGCTAAGTGCTTAAGATTAGGTATTAAGATGGTTAACTTGAATAACTTTATTAGCCATAAATGGGGAAAATCAAACCTTAAATATATGACTTCCAAAGAGAAAGGAGGCTTGATTAAGGTGTTGGAGAATTATGAGAAAGAAAGGCTTTAAGAAGTGAAAAATTAAAAGTGAAGAGTGAAAAATTGAGGTATCGCTTTGCGATGATATCAATAATGCGGGCAGGGATGCCCACAATCCCAGTTAGGAAGAGAAGATGCCTGCAAGGATGCAGGCGTTCCCAGTGGAGGTTAAATGAATAGTAGGGATTACAGGGAGAAGAGAGAGTTAGCTAAGCAGTTGTATCTTAAAGGTGAAACTGAGGTTGTTAAGCTTGCTAAGACATTTAGTGTTAGTGAGAATACCATCAGGAACTGGATTAAGAAGTATGACTGGAAAAGTGAATTAGATGAGATTACCAGTTTAGAAGATGATATCAAACTCGCTATTAAGAAGGCACTAATCAAAGCTTTAAGCGAATATTCCAGAGCTCCACAAGATACAGCACTACAATCTTTGGTTTCATTGTTAAGGCAATATAAGAAAGAATTTGAACCTAACCGGGATTTTGTTGAATATCTGAAGAAGTTCTTAGACTGGATAGTTGATTTCTTCCTGATTAAAGATGAGAATATTGCTAAGGCTATACAAAGAGAGATTTTAGGTGATGGTGGGATAATTGAGTATTTTCGGGAGAGAGCAAGCTCTTAGGAATTGAGAATGGAGAATTGAGAATGGAGAATTGAGAATGGAGATAAAAACCACCCCGTCAGTGAAATACACTGCCACCCCTCCACAGAGGGGAATTAATGCGGGCAGGGATGCCCACAATCCCAGTTAGTAAGAGGAAGGTGCCTGCAGGGATGCAGGCGTTCCCAGTATTAGGAGATTAGATGATTAAGATTACACAAAAAGATAATAAGAAGTTTGTAGAGATTGCTGAGAAAAGGGCAACTATAAGACCCTTCAGGGATAACAGTGAAAGAGATATTCGTAAGAGAATTGTTAAGATCAAAGGAGAAGGTTGGAAGGCTTTTTCCTATTTTTGTTATGAGTACTTCCCTCATATCTTTCAACTGCCATTCTCTACTGGGCATGAAGAAGCTTTTGATTATGTAGAAAAATATGATGGAATTAATGCTGTTTCAGGTTATAGGGGTATGGGTAAAACTGTTGAATTAGGTATTGTTTACCCTATCTGGAAGCTGATTAAAGGTGAAAGCTATGTAATACATGTAGCTTCTGATGAAGAGCTTGCTACTGAAAGAACAGCTTTCACCTATAATGAGCTGTCTCAAAATACCAGGCTGATGAATGACTTTCCTGAACTCATGCCAATTGATAGTGATGAAAGTGATTTCTTTCTTAAAAACAAAGCAAGAATTAGAGCCAGAGGTATTAAGCAGTCTATCAGAGGTACTATAAATCCCAGAACTGCTAAAAGACCTGGCATTATTATCTGTGATGATATTGATAAAGAAGATAACATCGGAAATCAGACTATTGGCAGAAGAAAGATGTCTAAGATCATCAAAGAATGTGGAGGTGCTTTAGATCCTTCAGGTGGTAAAGTGATCTGGCTGGGTAACCTGGTGCATCCCAATTATGCAATATGTCAGTTTGAAGAGCTGATCAAAGATGAGATTAAAGCTTCTGATGATTACCAGGAAACAGACTTCGATGTTTATAATATTCAGCATCTCTTTGGTGATGATAAGTTTTTGCTGAGATTCCCTGTTGAAGATAAAGAGGGAAATTCTGTCTGGGAAGAACAATATCCTACAAGTAGCTTACCAAATCTTAAAAAGAAGTTTGGCTTAACAGGCTATTTACAAGAGTTTATTGGTAAATCAGTGATTGAAGGAAATATGTTTAAATATCACTGGTTTAAGAAATGGAAGGTCTTACCTAAGAAGTTTAGAAGAGTCTGGTTATATGCTGACCCTGCTTGGGGCAAAAAGGGCTGTTTTAAGGCGATAATCTCAATAGGCTATGATGGATACCACTTTTATGTTATTCACTGCTGGATAAGGCAAACTGAGAACTCAAAGTTCTTTAAATACTATTATGATGCTTTTAATGAGCTTAATAGGAAGTATGGAGCTAAATTTAGAGCTTCCATGGAAACTGTCTTTGGTCAAGATAGAGTTATAGCTGATATGGATACCTGGCTTAAAGAAAACAACTACCCTACTATTGGTTATAGGATAAAGAAAATCAATACCAGGGAGAATAAGAACCTGCGTATTGAAAGATCTGATACTACTATCGAAACAGGTAAAATCTTATTCCCTGATGGACAAGATACTCCTACGCTGATTAGTCAGTACTGTACTTATCCAGATGGGTATGTTGATGGTCCTGATGCTACTGTTGGGTGCTTGGAGAGGTTTGGGGAGTATGACCTGGGCAGAGGTAGGGTTAGGGTGAGGAGTTTTAGGAATTAAGGCTTTCACCACTAAGGCACAAAGGCACTAAGAAGAAGACTTTCACTCGAATTAGCACGAATTAAAACGAATTACACGAATTAAGAAGAGCCTTAACACAGAGGTGAAGAAGTGAAAAATTAAAAGTGAAAAGTGAAAAATTAAGGTATTGCTTCGCAATGATATTAAATACTTCCTTAACACAGAGTTTTTAAGAGAGGAAGATAGAAACAAAGAAGAAGCTGATTGGTAGAGATAAGGAAATAGATTGACTAAAGAGAATGGGGATTGAAAGTTAGGGAAATAAAGAATGGGAAGGTTTTTATGGTTAATGATGTTATTGTTAATTTGAAGTTTGATGCTGATGTTTTAAACACAATTGTATCAGGCATTAGTATTTTAGTAAGTGCAGGTTTAGTTATTGCTCAAATATTTAATACTTTGAAAGTGAAAAAACTAGAAAGCAATCTAAAGAAAAAAGGCAGAATTTTTGAGGATAAATATGCAATAATTAGATCAATTTCTCTTGACTGTAGGTATTTTTTTACAATAACAGAAGAATTAATTGATTCAATTTATGCTTTCAGCGAAGGAATAAGAAATTGCAGTGATGATCATTTTAATCAGCAATTCATGAAATTATCAAAATATAACGCATCATTTGGAATATTAATTCCTTCTTCAAAAATTTGTTTAGGAAGTAAACTATATAATAAAGCGGAGGAGGTAAGATGGTTTCTTAATGGTATTGAACAAGATATCAAAACAATAATTGAAAATGATTTTAATCTGATTGTTATCATTGACGATGATAAAGAGAATACAGTTTATGAAAGAAATCTTTTAGCAAATTTAAAAAATTTGAGAAAATATTCTCAAATTCATCTTGATAAATTAGAAGAATTATTTTTAAGTGAACTAGAAAAAAAATGAGTTATACATGAACCACTTTGATAAAATGATGTATGAGTATTACAGGGTATTGAATAATGCCTGGAAGGGGCAGATAAAGGTTTCTGCTAAACAGGCTATTCAGATGCTAAGTGATTTACCTAAGCATGAGAGGCTTAAAGATAGCCATATAGACGATATTGTGCAAGTAGTCAATATGAACATGGGTGAAGAGTTTGCTTCGCTTGTAAGGCAGGAAACAAAGGCTTTTACAACTAAATCTATGCGATTAGGTATTAATGATGCTGTGAAAGATGTGAAGTCTAATATTTCAGTAGGTCTCTATGGGATTAGACAACAGAAGTTAGAGACTCAAATCAATAAACAGAACCTCTTCTGGATAGGTAATAAGTTTGGCACTGATATGGAAGCAGGCTTTAAGAAAAGCTTGATAGAAGCTGTTTCATCAGGCTATACTAAAGAGATGCTTGCTAATAAACTTCAAGAGCAATTTCAGCACCTGGGCAAGCAATCTACAGTCTATTGGCAAGGCTTAGCTGAACATACTGGGCTAAGGATTAGAGAGTTTGGAAGATTAGAAGGCTATAAGAAAGCAGGTGTCAGAGGTTATAGATTGTTAGTTATCCTGGATGATAGAACTTCAGAGATATGCCAGGCACTCGCAGCTGAAGATAGAGTCTATCCACTTGATGAGGCTATTGATACTATGGAAAGCTTGCTTAGTATTGATACTACTAAATCTGAATTAGCTGAAGTAAAGGAGCAAACTAAAAAGCTTGCTCCCTGGGTGGCTGAAAAACAAATCAGATATGAAAATGATAAGCCTGTAGGAGTTAATGGGGATCATACTCCCTTTCCACCTTTTCACTGGAAGTGTAGGACTACGACGGTGGTGGTTTAGAAGGAATTAAAATAAATATTGACAAATTAATTTTAATTTGTAATTTAATTTTTAAGAGGAAAGAACAATGTGTATTGATGAAAAACAAAATAATTTAGATCAAGTAGATGAATACTCAGCATCTCAACAAGCTTTAGGGTATATGTATCAAGCAAGATACGCTTTATTAAATGCATTTGAGGTTGATGAAGACTCAATTATTCGACTTGAATTCCTTGACGATATCGATGTTAGTCAAAAAAATCAAAAGTTCCTATATTCTTTGAAACATAAAAAAGAAAATGATATACTAACTGACAAATCTACAGATTTTTGGAAGTCTGTGAAAATATGGTTAAAGAGATACAAAGATGATAATAATAACCAAGATATCTTTTTTTATTTAGTGACAACTAGTAGAATTAGCAAAAACTCATTTATTAAAGACTTAAGTTATGAAGCAAATAATTATTTAAGAGACAATAATAAAATCTTCACCGAAGCAAATACTGCTCTTCAGGAGTCTGATAACAAAGTCTTTGTTCAGATTAAGGCGGATTTTGAAAGACTAACAAGAAGCCAGCTAATTGATTTCTTTTCTCGTATAATTGTTTTTAGTAATACAGACAGAATACAAAACATTCAGAACAAACTTTTAAATAGATATTTAAAAACAGTTGATGAAAAACATCGAGAGGCTGTTTTTGAAAGGCTTGAAGGATGGTGGAATAGAACAATTATAGACTCATTTACTGATAAAAGACCTATTGAAATTTACAATAGAGAAGTATCAAGCAAATTACAAGAAATAGCAGAAGACTTTAAGAAATATAATTTACCAATTGAATTTCAAGATATTTATCCAGAAGACCCAATAGATGTTAATAATGATAATAGGTTTTTTGTAAAGCAACTTAAATGTATAGAGATTAGTAATTTTAGAATACGAAACGCAATTTTAGACTATTATAGAGCATATTCTCAGAGGACAAAATGGATAAGGGATGGACTCATTTTTGACAGTGAACTAGAGAAATATGAGAAATCATTGATAAGAGAGTGGGAAACCCAACAAGATATAATAAAAGATGAAATTGAAATGAGCCAAATAGAACATAACTTATCCGATAAAGAGAAAATCTTATTATTAGAAGGAAAAAGATTATATGCTTGGGCAGAAACAAGTTTAAATCTACCAATACGGGAAGGGGTAAAAGAACCGTATGTTCTGAGGGGGACAATGCACATACTTGCTGATGAACAACCACATCCTAAGATTTTTTGGCATCCTAATTTTAAAAACAAGTTAAAGCAGATTTTTGGAGGGATCCACGATGAATAGTTTTAATAACAGGCACTCAGAGATAAGGAGTTTATTAAATCCAGCATTTTGTGGTATTCTACTGTACAACTCAATCTGTGCGTATGAAAAAGAAAATTCAAATGGAATCCCTTTTTCAGTGATATTACTTGTTCTTCCTTTTTGTTTACATAAAGAAACTAGAGAAATAATACTAAAAAAAAATAGGTCTAATTTGTTTAAAATTATTGAAGATAACTCACACATCCTAATTAACTTTGCCGATCGAACAACCAATTATTTACCGTTTACGTTTGAGGGATTAGGTCTTATAATGAAGTTAAATATGTTTAAAATTACTGACAATGGTTTTTTGGTTACTCATAATAAAAAGGCAAAAATAAACAAACAATACAGCGATGAAACAAAAAAATGTATAAAATCAGCTGTCATAATAGGTAAACTATTTGGTAAGATTTCTGATAATGAAACAATTTATAGAACTTTAGGAGTTCGTCCATGAAAATTAAACAAGTATTATTATACAGTAATCAAGGAAAGATGAGAGTAATTAATTTCAATTTGATAGGTTTAAATATCATAACAGGTACATCAGCAACTGGAAAATCTGCCTTATCGTGCGTTATAGAATATTGTATGGGAGAAGAGTTTAAAGTACCAATTGGTATTATTCGAGACAGAGTATCATGGTATGGAGTGATATTTAATTTCGGAGATATAGAAATCCTCATAGCTAAACCAGCTCCTGGTAAAGGTAAAAATAGTTGCTCTCAGGTAATGTTTAGAGAAGGCAGTATTATAACACCTCCTGTATTTAACACTTTATCAGTTAATTCTAATCAAGAAAATGCAAATTCTATCATGGCAAAATATCTAAAACTACCTGAAATCCCTACTCATTTATCTAAAATGTCTTCAAGAGAAGATTATAAATTAAAATTAAAACATTGTGTATATTATTTGTTTCAGAAGCAAAATATAGTTGCTAATCAAGATCAATTGTTTTATAAACAAACAGATTTTTCTCATAACTTATCTATTAAAGATACCTTTCCGCTTATTTTTGGTGCTAAAGATCTAAAAACTCATTTGTACGAACAAGAATTAAAAGAAATGAAAAGAGAACTAATAAGATTACAGAGAAATAGTCAAGACTTTGATTTTAATTCAGAGAAATCATTAAATATTCTGAAGAGTTTATATAATGAAGTTAAAGTACTAAATCTAATAGAAAATGATTTAGATTTAGATGAAAGTAATATTCAAGCAATTATTGATATACTAAAAAACATTACACATATAGACAATCTCAAAAATGATAGTTCTAACTTTTTCAGTAATGAAATCAATGATATTACTGAAAAAATTTCTAATTTGAGAAAAGAAAGAAAAAGATTTGAAATTCAATTGAGTAATGCTCGGTATTTCTCGAATAGTGAAAATGATTATATAAAAGAACTTGAAGAACAACAATCTAGATTACAGACAATTCATTCATTACCATATAATGATCAAAATGAATGGCAATGGCCATTTAGTGAAGAAAATCTCGCATTAGATAGTGATATTGCAAAGAGATTAATATCAGAGTTAGAGTCATTAGATAAAAAAATTAAGGATACGAAATATTATAAGCCTTCTCAAAAATCTTATATTGATAACCTTATAAAAGAAATAAATAACACAAAATTAAAGATAAACACCCTGGAAGAGCAGTTATCTATCATGATACGACAAAATGATAACTATGAGAAAGACATTTTAGAAAATTACGACACTGTGGCACTAGTGAGTAAAATTAAATTCTTTTTAGAACATGTCTTGTCTTTAAACTCAGGTTCTAAAAATAATTCCAAGATTGGATTATTGGAAGAAAAGATCAAAAAAATCGATAAGGAAATTGATAAAAACGATTTCAATGATAGAATAGAGAACATTGTTAGAATAATTTCAACTAATTTAACAAGAATTTTACATCATTTCAGTAGTGAATATGGAGATAGTTTTTCATGGTTTGACTTCAGAAAGCTTACTGTATTGGTACGAAAAGATGATAAAATTATGGCGATGAATAAAGTCGGCTCAGCTCAGAATTATTTAGCACTACATTTATCTTGTTTGTTAGCAATTCATCAATATTCCCTTAGAAACAATTGTCCACTTCCAAAATTTCTAATAATTGATCAACCTTCACAAGTTTATTTTCCCCGAGAAGAAGATTTCCGAAACTTAGTAGCGAACAAAAACAATAAGTATTCTGATTTAGAATCAGTAAAATTGATTTATGAAAATCTGAACAATTTTATCCAAGAAGAAGAAACTGATTTACAGATTATCATCACTGATCATGCTGAAATTGATGCGGACTTTTTTAGAAATGCTAAGTTAGAGCCCAGATGGATTAATCCTAATGGTTTAATTCCCGAAAATTGGTAAACTATGCACATAATAAAAAAATAATTTGTTACTTTTTTATATTTTATGTTATAATACTATTAACAATAATGTTTTGTTAAAATAACCAATAAAAAAGAGGTAAAAATGATAGTAAATAATGAATTAATATTTAGTGTAAATTTTTGTGTAATTTAGATGTTGTTAATGATTTCGGGTATTTAGAATGTTTGGTTTGTGTTATTACTAATCAAAGGTGTTTTTCATTTTTTTAGACTAGTAATCAAATTCTACATTAATAAGTAATACAAAATTTATGACCTACCTTCTGGTAGGTTTTTTTTTGCTTAAAAAACTGTCGCACCTATTAGCAAGCGTATTTGCCAACAATTTAATCTCTTTTATTATGCGTTATGAGTGAAGATTATTTGAATTAAAAGTGAAAAACTAAAAGTGAAAAATTGCGGTATTGCTTCGCAATGATATTTAAAGAGGTAACAATGAAAGAGATTAAAAAGGATGAGTTTGTTAGTGATTGGAGTGTGTATCCAAACTTCCAGGAGTGGGAGTTTGCTTGTCCATCATCTGGTAAAGCCTATATGCAGAAGCGTTTTATGGATAAGCTTCAGAGGGCAAGAACAATAGCAGGAGTTAGCTTTCATATTTCAAGTGGTTATCGTGATGAAGCTTATAATGATTCTTTACCTAATAGCGTGCCAAATTCAGCTCATATCTACGGTTTAGCTTGTGATATATGGTTTGATACAATGGCAGACAGATTAAAGGCATTTGATGCTTTTAGAGAAGTAGGAATCAAGAGAATAGGGATTTCTAAGGGTTTTATGCATGTGGATGTGGATGAGAGTAAGCCTGAAGGGATTTGGGGATACTAGGAAGAAGTGAAAAGATAAAAATGAAAAGTGAAAAATTTAAGACTTTTACACGAATTAGCTCGAATAAAGACGAATTAACACGAATTAAGAGAAGAAAAAGAAGGTTTTTAAACCAGAGTTTCAGGAGAAATACAAAACATGATTTTACCAGTAGCTGTTAGTACAGTAATTAAAGTTCTAAATCTGCCAAATGACGCCAGGATCACTTCTGTTTTTAGTGAGCATGAAGATAGGGTAATGACACTCCTAGAAAGGTTTTCAGACCCTTTAGCCTGGGAGGACTTATTAAATGAAAGTGTGGAAAAAAATCAACAAAGCTCATATAAATTTGCCTACTGTTATTTACTCTTAGCAAATACTATTCAGTTTTTAAATCTAAAGACTATTGGAGAAGGTATTATTAAGACAACTGGTTTTGATAGTAATTCTACTGAGTTATTAACTGGAGCTGAGATTGCTTCCTGGCAGAAAAGATTGGAAATAGATGCTTTAGAGATGATAAAAGAGTATTTGAGTGAGAGTGGTTATGCCAGGTATAGAGAGTTGAAAATGGGTGTGAGGGTGCAGAGGACTAAAGCGTGCTTGATTTAATTGAGAATGGAGAAAAGACTTTCACACTAATTAACACGAATTTTAAGAAATTAACACGAATAAGAAAAGAAATAAATACCCTTAACACAGAGTTACACAGAGGTTAAGAGGAGTTTCACAGAGTTGAAGAGGAGAAGGGATGTCCAGTGAGATAAACAAAGAAATACTAAGAGCTATTTTAAAGGCATTAGAGCAGAAGTTTAATTTGATTGGTTCTATTGTGGAAGGTGAAGCTAGAGAGAAGATACTTCAGGATGATATCAAGGATAAAGGTGATTTCTATCAAAATGCAGGCTATGAAGTGGTTATTGGTAATGATGCTATCACTCTCTATGTAGGATCTAATGTTCCTCATGAGCAATATGTTTTAGGTGGTAAGGTGCCTTCCTGGACTCCCATTGCTCCTTTGAAAGGCTGGGTTGAAAGAAAGAAGTTAGCCTGGGTAGATAAGAAAGGTAAAGCTTTGTCTATTACTCAAATGGCTTTCATGATTCAAGCTAAGATTAAGAGAGAAGGAATTGATGAAAGAAATGTCTTTGCTGAAGTTCTGAAGAAGAAAGAGAACTGGATTTATCAGCAGTTGGATGAGATTGTTATTTAGTTAAGAGTTAAGAGTTAAGAGTTAAGAGTTAAGAGTTAAGAGTTAAGAGTTAAGAGTTAAGAGTTGAGAGGAGAAGAAATGGATTTTAGGAAATTAAGAGAAGAGGTTGTAGTTACTTTAAATGCCATTGGTATTAGTTTGGCTGATATTCACTTAGATAAGGATGCTAATCCTCGTAATTTCCCTTGTGCTATTGTTAGTTTAGCTAGTTCTAAGGGCGATTTAATGACTAGCTTTAGATATGTTAAGCATAAAGCTGTAGTGAGAGTATTTTTAGTGATTGATGCTAAGAGTGAAGATCCTGATGCTGATATCTATCATATTAGTATGAAGTTCAGAGAGGCTTATTTAGCTAAGTTTAGAAGAGATGTTGATGAGATTGATTATTACCCTAGCAGGGCTGATGCAAGCAGAAAAGTGATGATAGCAAAGTTTGATGTTAGAAGCATATAAAAAAGTTAAAAAAGAGACCAAAAACTAAAACAAACACTTATTTTTGAGTAAGAAAGAGGGCATTCTATGAGGGTAGAACAGATAGCAAATTACAATGTAGGGATTTTAAGTTCTGATGATCTATTAACTAAACACTATGGAACAGAGAAGAAAGATTTAGAGAAGTATGAATGGGCAGGATCTAAGAAGATAACTAAGTCTATTACTGATAAGAAGGTGGTTTATCCTCCTGTTTCTATGCATAAACTGCTAAAATTAGCTGAGGTTAATGAATATCATAATGGTTGTATAGATGCTCAGATAATGTCCACTGTAATGGATTTTACCTCTTCCAATAAAAGCTTTAATGCCTGGATTGATAAGGCTGTATTCCCTGAAAACCAGGACCTGGAGCAGTTATTAGAGGAGTTTTTAAGATATTACTTAGAGTGTGGTAATGGCTTCTTATTGAAGATGAGAAATGCTAAAGGTGAATGGATTGGTTTAGAGAGGTTATTACCTACAGAGACTTTGATTATAGAAAACTATGATAAGTATGGTTTCTATACTCCTGATTACCTGCAGATTAAAAACAATAAAAAGACTCTCTTTGATGGCAGAGATGTTATTCATCTTAAAAATCCTACTTATAGATCTAATGCCTGGGGATTGGCTTGTCTGCCAATTATTACCAGTATCTCTATTTTAGAGGAGATTAAAACCTTTGATTATAATAACTTTAAGAATGGTCTGTTAATAGATTACTTCATTATTGTTGAGGGTGGAACTCTTAAAGATGATGTTATTGAAGATGCTGAAGGTAATGAAGTTTTGAAGGATGCTTACACAGTGATCAGAGAGACTCTGCAAGGAGCAAAAGGTAATGATGGCTCACATTCTACAGTATTAATTGAAACTGAAAGCAAAGATACCAATATCAGATTAGAGCCAATGAGACAGCATGAGAAAGATGGTGGTTATTTAAAGCTTAAGAAAGACTTAAGAGAAGGTATTTTTGCTTATCACAGGACACCACCCAGGGTGGTAAGTCAGCTTGTGGCAGGTTCTTTAGGAGGAGATAACAATTCAGATATGATACTATTTTATAATTTCGTAATCAAGCCTCTTCAGAGCCGATTAAAAAAGGTTTTAGCAAGAGAGTTTAGTAAGGACTCGGATTTCACTTTAAAAGCAACAGAAATCGATTTTGGCGATTTGACTACTATCTTTCAGAGTGAAGATGAGAAGATATTTAATGAGTTAAGAGTTAAGAGTTAAGAGTTAAGAGTTAAGAGTTAAGAGTTAAGAGTTAAGAGTTAAGAGTTAAGAGTTAAGAGTTAAGAGTTAAGAGTTTAGGGATTACCACCCCGCCTTCTTCGAAGGCACCCCTCCAAGGAGGGGAATTAATGCGGGCAGGGATGCCCACAATCCCAGTTAAGAAGAGGAAGATGCCTGCAAGGATGCAAGCGTTCCCAGTTAAGAAGAGGAAGATGCCTGCAAGGATGCAAGCGTTCCCAGTAAAAACAATGGAGGAAAAAAGATGTTTTTTAAGAAGAGAAAACAGTTAAAAAAGGGTGAATTAAGAGATATTGATGTTGATTATGTATCACTCTTGTTTGATGACATGAATCCAGCTAATCGCAAAGGGTATGTGTTTAAGTGTGAAGATGGTAAAAAGCGGATTATCAAAGGTATTTCTAAGAAATACAAGTCTGAAGTTATTGGTGATACAGGCTACTTGTATGTAACAGTTATGGAGCCAAGTGTAAAAGATACTCAAGATGATCATGCTAATGAAATTGAAGTTCAGAAGGCTTGTGAGAAGTTTGCCAAGAAGGGATTAACTGGCAAGAATGATGTAAATCATAATGGCAAAGTGATTAATGACTTCTTTATACCTGAGAATTATATCCTAAAATCAGCTGATCCTGTCCATTATCCTGATACAAAGCTTAAATCATGGGTTCAGGTTATTAAGTGTGAAAACTTAGAGAGTGAGCTTTGGAAGAAAGTTGAGAAAGGTCAGTTTAATGGTGTCTCTTTAGCAGGTGAAGCTAACGATCTTGGAGATAGTCATGATGAAGTAATCAAGAGTATTGAAAAGAGTTTGGCTTCCTTAGTTAGCTTAAAGAAATCAGCTGATGGCCAAGGTTCTAATGAAGTGGCAGAGCAAATTGAGAAATTAGAGACTGAAATAGCAAAGCTAAAAGACTCTAATAAAAGAGAAGACACTAATGTGGAAGAAGTACTTAAGAGTATCCAGAAGTCTATTAAAGAGACTTCAGAAGCTGTTAACAAGGCAATATCAAAATCACTTAAAGGAGAAGCAGAAAAGGAGTTGGCTGTGGATAAAGAGGTATTAATCAATGGTGCAAAGGTTGTAGTTAAAGGAAGTCATAAAGAGATTTATAAGGGAATAGCTGATGTAAATGGAGGTCAAAAGATGAATATTTTAACACCTAATACTACCAGTTTATTCATTGATGAAGTTGTAGAAAGCAGAGGTAGTGATACTCTTAGCGATATCACTGTTGTTCCCCTTATTAAAGATGAGAAGATTGATGCAGGTCTTATTGAAGATTTAATCTTTAAGAATAGTATTGATGGAGCTTTAACAGGGCAAGAAGTAGGCACTAGAGATATTGAATGTCCTACAGGTATCTTGTTTGCTGAGTTTATGTTAGGTAGAGATGTAGTTGAGTTTTACAAAGATAAGCATGGAGAAGAAGCTTTTGGTGCTTATGTAGAGCAAAAGATAGCTTCTAAGGCTGAGAAAGCTTTAAGAACTCTTCTATTTAAAGGTGATAGAACTTCTGCTAATGCTAAGTTTAAAGCTCTTAATGGAGTGATTAAACTTGCTTCTAGTGGCAGTGATATTACAGAAATTGATGCTTCTACTTATGATACCTGGGTTAAGAGATTTGAACAGGCTTTACTTGGCTTTGAAGATGATATCTTAGAAGAACAAGAGAACTTCAATATCTATGTTTCTCACAGAGAATTAATTAGAATCAGAACTGAGCTTGGTGATAGACAGACCAATGCTGGTGATAAGCTTATTCTTGAAGGTGGTAAAATCTCCTTCACTGGTATTCCTGTTAAAGGCAGATTAATGCCTGAAGGCTATATTGTAGCAGGATTAAGTAAGTTCATCATTATTGGCTACAGAACTGATGCAGAGCTTAAATTAGAGCATCATGGCTCAGATTGGAAGTATCACTGGTACATTAGAGTAAGACCTGGAATAACTTATGTTCCTAACTTTGTGAAAGTGTATCAATTAGTTACTCCTACACAAGGATAAGGAGGTAGATCATGGCTGGTGGAACACCTACAAAACCTAGTTTAGAAAAATTAATAGTTAACTTTCATGATCAGATAGCTGTGTTTAATCATGGCTCTTGCTGGTTGGGAGATGGATCTTTTGAAGCTATAGAATCCATACCTCCTGAAGTACTTTTAGCACAAAGAGAGTTTGAAAATTTCTTAAAAGCTACTTTTGATGAGATCTCTGATCTGGGAGAGAATCCAGGTAAAGAAGAATCTAAGGTAGCTAAATTCAAAACAACAAACTTCTTAATTGAAGGTAAGCGTTCTAACACTATTGAACTGACTTTGATAGGTCTTAATCAGGCTAGAAAAGACTGGCTTGAAAGTCAGTTAAATAAAGAAATTAGGACTATTGCTTTATGGTCAGCTAATAAAGCAAACTGTTTAATCTTCAATGCTATGAGGTGGAGCTATGAGAGAAGTAATGAGTTTAATGGCTTATATACAGCTACTATAAGTACTGAATATTCAGGTCCTACTAAGGATAGGTATTTTATCATAGATGGTATCCCTGAAACTGCTGTGTAAATCAGTAAGGAGAAGAGATGTCAGTATGCGAACACCACGAGAGTTTAGTAGGAGATATTAAAGATATCAAAAAGAAGTTAGATGGTAATGGAAGACCTGGGATATTAGAGAGATTAAGCAGGGTGGAAACTAAGCTAAATATAGTCATCTGGTTGAACGGGTTAATGGCCGGGATAATGATAGCAAGTGTGTTGAAACCGATAATAGGAGGATAAGATGAATGAAATACTAAACCATCCTGCAGTAGTATCTGCAATAAGTGTAGTAGTAACGATGATCATCATAGGAGTAGTTTATCTGATTAGAAAGAAGATGCTTTCTATCGATAGTGTACTTCCTACTGTTCAAAGAGTAATAGAAGCGATACTGGGTGCTTCTAGATATGAGCATCCAGCATCACAAATAGAGAAGGATATTAAAAATATTCCTTCAGCTGAAATGGCTAAATTAGCTAAGAAACTAGCAACGGATAATCCAGTGCAGAAAGTATATGATATAGTAACAGAACCTGCTAGAAAAGCAGGAGAGCAAGATGGTTCAGGTTGGCTTAAAAACTTAGCTACTGGCTTAGGTCGAACGGCTATGACAGGGCTTGCTCAAGGATTAGCTAAGAAGCTGTTTTAGTGGAAACACCCCCTTTTGTCCCCCTCGCTGAGGGGGATAAACCACCCCGTCAGTGAAATACACTGACACCCCTCCACAGAGGGGAATTTAGGAGAAATAAAACATTCGAGAGTAGTATAATAGGCTGGGTAGGTGGAAAGAGACTTTTAAGAAAAAGGATTATTCCACTTATCCCAAAACATAATTGGTACTGTGAGCCATTTGGTGGAGCAGGTTGGATTTTATTTGCTAAAAGCAATGATGCGAAAGATTGGAAAATAGAGAATAAACCGAATTACCGAGAGATATTTAATGATATTAATGGTGATTTGATAAACTTCTGGAGATATATTAAATACCACCCAGATGCTTTTCATAAGGAGTTAGAACAATATATGGCTTCCAGAGAGCTTTTTAAAGAGATGATAGAAATGAAACCTAGAACAGACTTAGAAAGAGCTGTATTCTTTTATTACAAGCTGTCTTGTTCTTTTGGTGGATTATCTCGTTCATTTGCTTTAAGAGGTGGTTCTAACATTATCCCTTTATTCAATAAGGATAAAGTTGAGAAAGCTTCTAAGAGGCTGGCTAATGTGGTAATAGATAACCTTAGCTTTGAGAAGGTGATCACTAAGTATGACAGGGATTTTACCTTCTTCTATGTAGATCCTCCTTACTATGATAAAGAGGATGTT
>JAEKNW010000047.1 GCA_016838885.1 Candidatus Cloacimonadota bacterium | reverse complement strand
GAGCACTGCCTATTATATTATCATCCCTTCGGGATTTAATACTAACAAGCTTACAGCTTGGGGCGGAGAGAATCTCCACCGTCCGACAGAAGAGGCTTTATTACCAATAAACAATCATTATAAAATGTCAAGAAAACCTTAAGATGAGCAATATAATAATTTTCCTTAGAGATAATCTATTGGACAAGTTGGCTTGATGGTTGAACAGTCTCGTGAAGGATCCAAAATAAAATATGTAAAAAAACTTGACAAAGAAAATTCATTTACGTAGAAATGTATTATAAATTGAGAGTATTATTTTAGGGGGAAAAATGAAGAGAGTAATAGTTGGACTAATAATTATTGTAATATTAAGTCTACTCATAGTGAGTTGTGGTGGTGAGAGAAATAAAAAAAGCGAGAAAGCAGGTTTAAATGTTGGTTTTATATTTGTAGGACCAATCGGGGATGGAGGATGGAACTATGCCCATCATCAAGGAAAGATTGAGATTGAAGATTTACCCTTTATTGAAAATGTTTTTTATCGGGAGCATGCGTCTGATACAGAAACCAGCTTAATTGCCATTGAGGAATTAGTAAAAGCGGGTGCAGAATTAATATTTACCACTTCATATAACCAAAAGGAAGCTACCATAGAAATGGCTAATAAATATCCTCATGTGATATTTGAGAGTTGTAGTACCTTTATCAAAAGTGAAAATATAGGTTCATATTTCGGGAAAATATATCAAGGTTGGTACTTGGCTGGAGTGATAGCTGGACTTAAAACAGAGAGTAATCAAATTGGGATTATAGTAGCTCATGCCAATCCTGAATGTTGTAGAATCACTAATGCTTTTGCTCTCGGTGTTAAAAAGATTAATCCGGAAGCAAAAGTGTATATAGAATGGATTCATAACTGGTATGATCCATCAAAAGAGAATATTATAGCCAATAAGATGATTGATATGGGTTGTGATGTAATTGCTCATAATTCAGATTCAAATGAATCGCAGAGAGTAGCGGACACTAGATATGTATATTCAATAGGTTACAATACTGATATGAAAGATTTTGCCCCTAAGAAAAACTTAGTAAGTGTTGTGTGGAATTGGGGGGCTTTTTATAAAGACACAGTAACAAAAGTACACAAAGGAGAGTGGGTCCCTGATATTATCTGGGCTGACATCAATTCCGGTTTATTTGGATTAACAGACCTATCCCATCATATAACACAGAAAGAAAAAGATATTATTAATGACCTTGCAGAGCAAATCTCTAAGCAGGAGTTGGTAGTTTTTTTCGGAGAAATTATAGATAATAAGGGGATTTTTAGACTAGTAAAAGGATCATCATTATCTGAGAAGGATTTATTAACAATGAATTGGTTGGTGGATAATATTGTAGTTCTAAATCCTATTGCTTCCAGTGAATAAATTTAGACATTTAACTCAAATAATGCAGTAGACTTTTGTGAATAGCACTATATTCTTCTGCAAAAGTAAGCTACATAATTTTCATGAATATATATATTATATGCCTTCAAATTCT
>JAEKNW010000046.1 GCA_016838885.1 Candidatus Cloacimonadota bacterium | reverse complement strand
TTTGAAGGCATATAATATATATATTCATGAAAATTATGTAGCTTACTTTTGCAGAAGAATATAGTGCTATTCACAAAAGTCTACTGCATTATTTGGGTTTAAGGATAAGCTATTAGGGAAGGTGGTTTGATGATTGAACAGTCTCCAACTATACTTGAGAGAGATCCGAAAAAAAATATTGACAAAATTAGCAGGTGATAATAATAAGTGCTAAAAATGATAATAAAAGGAGAATACTATGTTCTTTTTTGATCCGTCTATAGTAGTCTTAATACCTGCTATAATCTTAGCCCTTTGGGCTAATTCCTTGGTAAAGAGTAATTATCGTAAATATAAACAAGTAAAGAATAATATTAATATGACAGGTGCAGAAGTAGCCATGCACATTCTGCAGAAGAATGGCATCTATGATGTTCCTGTAGTAGCAGTTGAAGGTGAGTTAACAGACCGTTATGAGCCACGTAAGAGAGAAGTAAGACTATCTAAGGATATCTATTACGGTGAGACAGTCTCCTCGGTTGCTATTGCAGCTCATGAGGTGGGGCATGCTCTCCAACACTCTCATAAGTATGTTCCATTGCAAATCAGACATGCCATCTTCCCTGTGGCCAGATTTGGTTCTACTGCAGCTTTTCCACTCTTCTTTATAGGATTCTTGTTCAATACTCCAGTGTTAATGAATGCCGGGATAATTTTCTTTGTTACAGCCTTACTTTTTCAGCTAGTAACACTTCCGGTGGAATTCAATGCTTCTCAAAGAGCATTTAAACAGCTAAGTGAAGGCTTTGTTGTAGATCCTAATGAGATGGCAGGGGTAAAGAAAGTCTTGAATGCAGCTGCATTAACCTACGTAGCAGCAGCCTTGATGTCACTTTTGCAAGTGATTAGATTATTGGTTTTGAGAAATATGAGGGATTAAGCTTGCCAAAAAGATTGAAGTTTATGCTTACTGTTGATGCTCAGAAATTAGCAAAATGGCTAAGATTGTTGGGTTATGACACCAAAGTTATCAAATCAGTTTCGCTTTTGAATCTGATTAGAATTGCCCAAAAAGAAGAACGTGTGATAGTAAGCAGAAGTAAAGATGTGCTTAATCATCCTTTGAAATTTGACAGAATATTCATTCATAGTAATAGTTTAGACCAGCAACTTCAAGAAATGAAACCTTTCTTGGAATATGAGGAAGAGTATATTTTCCTTCGTTGCCCGGAAGATAATGAATTATTACATTCTATCAGCAAAGAAAAAGCTCTTGCTTTCATACCTGAAAAAGTAGCTCAACTGCATGATGACTACAAAATCTGCTATAAATGTGGAAGAGTCTATTGGCAAGGAAGTCATTACACCAAAATTAAGGATAAACTTATTGACTTGTTAACATAATAAATTTGTGAATTATTGTATTTTCGTTAAGTTATCTAAAAAAAATAATGATAATTCGGAGAAAATAAATGAGTATAGTCCCAGTACATGACCCTGTTTTAATATTTGCTATAGTAATGACGACAGTTTTAATAGCACCGTTGTTAGCTGAGAAATTTAAGCTTCCAGGCATTATAGGTTTGATTTTCTTTGGAGTTGTATTAGGACCTCACGTTTTTAACATCTTAGAAAATGACAGGACCATCGATCTCTTAGGAACGATAGGGCTTTTATATATTATGTTCCAAGCAGGGTTAGAGATAAATTTAGATGAGATAAAGAAGAATAAACATCTTTCTATAAATTTTGGATTGATGACTTTCTTTATTCCCTTGATTTTAGGGACATTGGCAGGCTTTTATATTTTAGGAATGTCTTTACCAGCCTCCATTCTTTTAGCAAGTATGTTCTCATCTCACACTCTTTTGACCTTCCCCATAGTAAGCAGAATGGGATTAGCAAAAAAGAAATCAGTAACAGCAACTATCGGTGGGACAATCATTACTGATACTTTAGCATTTTTGGTATTGGCGGCTGTTGCAGCCTTTCATACCGGAGAAGTATCAACTCTGTTCTGGATTAAGTTAATATCTTTTTCTATAATCTATGCCGGAGTAATCATTATCTTTTTACCAAAAGTTACCACCTGGTTTTTTAGAAGATTTTTCACTGAATCAGGAGTTGAGGATTATGTTTTTGTCATAACTGCTCTATTTATATCAGCCTATTTCTCACATCTCATAGGATTAGAACCAATTATTGGAGCCTTTTTAGCAGGCTTGACCCTTAATCCACTGATCCCTGAAAAAGGTCTTTTGATGAATAGAATCCAGTTTGTGGGAAATTCACTCTTCATCCCCTTCTTTCTCATATCAGTGGGAATGCTAATTGATCCTGTGGTATTATTTACTAACAAATCTGCAATTTTAGTATCTGTAGTCATGATTGTTATTGCCTTAATCTCCAAGGATTGGGCAGCTAGACTCTTCTCTTATTTAGCCAAATTCTCCAAGAATGAGAGAGGGCTTATCTATGGGATGAGTGTCAATCAAGCAGCTGCAACTTTGGCTGCTGTTCTAGTCGGATATAAAATTGGGATATTTACAGAAGCAATTCTATCAGGAACAATTATGATGATTGTTGCTACCAGCTTAGTTGGAGCAATTAAGACTCAGAAATATGCCAGAAAAATAGTCCTTAGCAAAGAAAATGAGACAAAAGATATACCTTCCAAGATGAGTCTTAATAGAATCCTCATCCCCCTCTTAAAAGAAAAAGATGTTGCACCACTGATGGACTTTTCTTTCCTCCTCCACAGCAAAGGGAGTCATGAACCTCTTTATCCTTTGCATGTATCTTTAGAAGGTAATAATATGGAGCAGAAGATAGTCGAAGGTGAATCGATCTTGGCTAAAGCTAATATTAGAACTAATGCTATCCAGAAAAGCTCAATTCCTTTGAATAAAATAGATTCTAATATCTCTGCTTCAATTCTAAAAACTATTAATGAACAAAGAATTAATAAGGTAATTTTAGGCTGGAGTGAAAATGGACCATTCATGAGTTCATATTATGAGACAACTACAGAACAGCTTACTAAATACTGTTTAGAGATGATCTTAATCGCCAACTTGATTAAGCCCATCAATATTACCCAACGTATCTTACTCATTATACCTCCTTATCTCTATCGACAAGCAGGTTTTACTGATACAATAAACTCACTCAAAGTGCTAAAAAATGCTATTTCTGCTGAATTTTATATTATTTCTGAAGAAGAGACTTTCTCTGAAATAAAGCACCACTTCAAAAAACAAAAAGGGGAGGTTGATTTTAAAGCTATTGAAAGCTGGAAAGGTATTGTTACTTCCATAAAATCTATTATTGAACCCACTGATATGATTATTCAAGTCTTGGCGAGAAAGGGAAGTCTTGCTTGGAGAATGTCTTTTGACCAACTGGCAAACCAGCTTTATAAAAACTTTCCTGAGAATAACTTAGTAGCAGTTTATCCATATTTATACACAGGTGACCATATTGATTTCTCAGAGAGTACTAAAGAAACTCAAACAATTATTAAAGAAAAGTTCATTAATGATTTGATTCCTGCTTCTAATATCTATTTTGATATCCATGAAAATAATCCGGAGTTAGTCTTTAAAACCCTCTTCCTAGACAGCAAAACTAATGCCGGTGAGCAAATTCTTAAACAGATGGTTGGTGTTCTGTATGATTTCCCACTTGAATTAACAAAAGAGATTGTCCTAATCCATACTAGAACTAATTTAGTTCAAGAATATCAGATTTATCTGGTAGTTAATCAAAATGGTTTTCATATTCCCAAAATAGATAACCTCCATAAAATTATGATTATCTTGCTTTCTCCTGAAGATAAATCTACTCAAAGTCATCTTAATATCCTCTCCCAAATCTCTAGAACTGTTACTCAAGATAAATTTATAAGCTCTATCTTGACTGCTAAAGGTTTCGCTGAATTTAGCAAGATGTGTATGATGGAGTGAAGTGTAAAGGGATGACGCTAATCTATAGATCTTTAGGAGAATGGTTTATTTACTAATCCACATCCCACACTGATTGAAAGAGAATCCACACTTCTCATAAAATTCTCTTTTTCCTTCTGTGTGAGTTAGAAAGAAATAAGTTCCTTTGAACTTTTCTAAAATCCTAATAATCATCTCTTTCCCAATTCCTTGCTTTTGATAATCAGGATGCACGATAACATCAAAAATATTGGTATAATAGTAGTAATCACTAATGGCTCTAGCAAAGGCAATAAGCTTATCTCCATCATAGCAGGTGATGTAATATGAATTCTGGAAAGCAGGGAGAATATCATCAGGGTTTTTGCTCCAACCAACTGAAAGAAAGAGATTGATAACTTCTTCAGATTTGAGGGGGTTATTAACTAGATATCTAAACATAAATTCTCCTAACAAATTAAAAAATTACAATTTTGTTGACTAAAAAACAAAAAATATGAAACTGTAAAAAGTGGTGGGTGATACTGGATTCGAACCAGTGACCTCTACGATGTCAACGTAGCACTCTAACCAACTGAGCTAATCACCCAAGATAAGTAAAGTAAATAAATCAGAACATGATATATTTTGTCAAGAAAAATAAAAAAGGAGATAGTATGGAAGTCTATATGAGCTTCGTAAAAGAGAATGTTATCTTATCTGCTATCATTCACTTCGCTATACTAGGAACATTTGGAGAGATTCTCTCAAAATGGGTAATTAATAAGAGTTTCAGGTATCCGTTTGGGTTTGTTATGACCTTAAAAAAGATGGTAATTTGGGCTCTTTTAGGTGTCGCAATTAAATATACCTTTGTAGGATTTGCCGGGAACAGCGGTGGGAATGATGGATTTGTTAATGCCTTAATGAATCATAATTTCTTACCAAAAGTAAGTCATGATTCATTCTTGTTTGCTTTTTTTGTTTCAGCATTTATGAACTTGCAGTTTGGTCCATTTTTGGTAATAGTTCACCGAGTTTTAGATAATATAGCAGCCGGACAAAGTAATTGGAAGGGGATAAATAAGGGATTATATTGCTTATTATGGTTCTGGATTCCTGCCCATACAGTAACATTCTTGATGCCTAGTGACTTACGCATCTTAATGGCTGCAATTTGGTCCTTAGCATTAGGAATATTATTAGGATATTTTAATCGTAAATAACAAGCAAAGAAGGAAGTAATGGTTAGTATTGAAGGGGATGTTAAGTATCTGAAAGGGGTTGGAGAGTATCGAGCTAAGTTATTAAAGAAAGTGGGTGTGGAAACATATTTAGATGTGATGGAATACTTCCCACGAGCTTATATTGATTTAAACTCAAATGTCAAGATTGCTGAAATTGAGAATGATTCAAATGTGGCAGTAGTTGCCAAGATTATGGATGTATATGATAAAACTTATGGAAACAATAAGAAAAAACTACATGCTGTAATCTCAGACGGAACTGACTCTTTAATGCTAACCTGGTTCCAATATAACAAATGGTTAAATGATAAGCTGATAATAGGTAAAGAAGTGTGGGTTAGTGGGAAGGTCTCAATCTTTATGAATACCTTAAACATAGTTCACCCCGAAATTGAATTCCTTGATAAAGATAATGTAGATGATGATTTCTGGAAGAATCGACCCCTTTTACCTATTTACCCACTAACCGGCAACTTAACCAATAAAGCTTTACGAAAAATAGTGCTAAACTGCTTCTCAGAATATTCTGATTTCATCGAAGAGAACTTGCCTGAACAAATTCTAAAGAAATATAAACTTAGAGACAGAAGGTCAGCTCTCCAGATAATGCACTTCGCTACCAGTGAGGCTAATGCTCTTCAAACTAGAAAAAGATTCGCCTTTGAAGAACTATTCTATACTCAGATTTTACTTGCCAGAACTAAATTTCGGCATAAAAAAATTGTGCAAGGTCTTGAGTTTAAATTACACCATACATATACAACCATCCTAAAAAACTCCCTTCCATATCAGTTAACAGGAGCTCAGAAACGTGTTATTAATGAGATTGTTCAAGATATGACTACTAACAAACAGATGAACAGGCTTGTTCAAGGGGATGTTGGCTCAGGTAAAACTATTGTTACCCTCTTCTGTATGTTGTTAGCAGTAGAGAATGGTTATCAAGCAATCATGATGGTCCCTACTGAAATTCTGGCTGAACAACATCTTCAAACAATTAGTAACTATCTAAGTAATCAACCTGAACTAAAAATTGCCCTCTTAAAAGGGGGAGCCTATAAAGGGAAGAGTAAGATTAAAGAGGGTATTAAACAGGGTGAATTCCAGATTATTATTGGAACACATGCCTTGATTCAAGATGATATTGAGTTTCATAAAGCAGGCTTCTTGGTTGTAGATGAACAACATAGATTCGGGGTAGAACAAAGAGCTAAACTTTCTCAGAAAATGAACTTCCCTGATATGCTCTATCTCTCAGCAACCCCAATTCCTCGTTCATTAGCCCTAACTGTTTATGGAGACTTAGATGTTTCCCAAATCGATGAACTACCTCCTAGTCGAAAACTTGTCAAAACTATCTGGCATGGAGAAGCAAAAAAGAAACTTGTCTATCAAGAGATAGAGCAAGAATTAATGAAGGGAAGACAAGCTTATGTTGTATGTCCCCTAGTAGAAGAATCAGAGAAGATGGACCTTCAAGATGCAGAGACTGTCTTCCAGCGTCTGCAAAATGTTGTATTTCCAAAATACAAAGTGGCTCTATTACATGGAAGAATGAAGAGTGCAGAGAAAGATGAGATTATGCTTGCTTATAAAAATCATGAATATGATATTCTTGTCTCAACTACTGTAATCGAAGTCGGGGTTGATGTTCCTAATGCTTCAGTAATGATGATTGAACATGCTGAGAGGTTTGGCTTGAGTCAAATACACCAGCTGAGAGGTAGAGTAGGAAGAGGCTCAGATGAAGCCTTTTGCTATCTTATCAGTTATCCTCCTATAAGCTCTGAAGGACGTGAAAGATTACAGACTATGACTTCTACAAATGACGGCTTTCTTATTGCTGAAAAGGATTTAGAACTAAGAGGTCCAGGAGACTTCTTCGGGAAAGAACAATCAGGCATGCCTAAATTCAAGTTTGCTTCAATTGTTAATGACCAAAAGATTCTCTTAGTGGCAAGAGAAGTAGCTTTCCAAATTATTGATGATGACCCTCATTTAGAAAAAGAAGAAAATCGATTAGTAAAAGAATATTATTTTAAGAAGTTTTTTGATAGAGAAAAGATGATAAGATATTGATTAATGTATAATTATAAGTGTTTATTTGTTTAATTGTTTATTTGTTTATTTGTTTAGTTGTTTAGTTGTTTAATTGTTTAATTGTTTATTTGTTTAGTTGTTTAGTTGTTTGGTTGTTTAGTTGTTTAGTTGTTTAGTTGTTTAGTTGTTTAGTTGTTTAGTTGTTTAATTGTTTATTTGTTTATTTGATCATGAAGAGAATAAGAGAAGGAAGGCATGAAATCAAAAATAGTAGAGCTTGTCTGTAAATGTGGCTTTCACCTATTCAAATATAGGAAGACAGGAAGCGGAACCTTAATTAAATGTTTTCGTGATAATATAATAGAGTCAAATATAGAGATTGATGAAGTAGAATTATTGGCAAAAATAGTTTGTCCTAACTGTGAAAAAGAGATAGGTTATTGGAATAGGATAAGAGGTAAAATAGCCATTAAATTAAACAATGGGACAGTAGAAAAAATAAAGATAAAATAAGTAATAGCATTTACCCACTAATTGCTTATATTAATAAAAAAACATCGAATAGGAAGCTTAATGAGAATAGAAAAAGATTTATTAGGTGATTTAGAAATAGATAAAGAAAAACTGTATGGGATTAATACAGCACGAGCCTTAGAAAACTTCAGAATTTCACGCTTGAACATGCCTCCCATATTCATCAAGTCTTTAGCTCAAGTTAAATTAGCCTGTGCTAGGACTAACTTCCAGCTTGCTTACCTTGATGATGAGAAGTATGAAGCCATCTTCTATGCCTTAAATGAGATAATCTCCGGCAAACATGATGAGGAGTTCATGACTGATGCTTTACAAGGTGGAGCAGGTACTTCTACTAATATGAATATGAATGAAGTAGCAGCTAATTTAGCTAATAAATATCTGGGACATGAAGTAGGAAGCTATCAAGAAGTGAAGCCTTTAGCAGATGTTAATATGCACCAGTCAACTAATGATGTTTACCCAACAGCAGTTAGGATTGCTGTTCTCTATCTTCTCAAAGAATTAGAAAAGGATTTAGCAGACTTACAAGAAGCCTTCCAAGGAAAAGAGCAAGAGTTTCATGATATTATCAAAATAGGTAGAACCCAGTTACAAGAGGCAGTTCCAATGACCTTAGGGATGGAGTTTTCCGCTTATGCAGAAGCTATCTCACGCGACAGATGGAGAATATTTAAATGCCGGGAAAGAATCAAAGTTCTTAACTTAGGTGGTACTGCGATAGGAACAGGTGTAGGAGCTCCTCAAAAATATATCTTCAAAGTGGTAGAAAACTTAAAGGAGATTACCGGACTCGTCATTGCCCGTTCTGAAAACTTAGTAGAGACTACCCAAAATCTAGATCCATTTGTGGAGATTTCAGGGATGATAAAGACCCTTGCTGTTAATCTTTTTAAGATAAGTAATGATTTAAGACTTCTTTCCGGTGATTTAGGCGAGATAAATCTTCCTGCCCTACAGAGTGGCTCTACCATAATGCCAACAAAGATTAATCCGGTAATGCCTGAAGCTGTTTCTCAAGTAGCCTTAAAGGTTATAGGAAATGATGCTGTTTTAACCAATGCTGCTGCTCTTGGTAATTTGGAGTTAAACCAATTTATGCCTATCATTGCTTATACTATGCTTGAGTCTTTAGAGATTCTCCATAATGTGATACCTCTTTTCTTCAATAGATGTATCAAGGGTATAACAGCTAATCCTGAAGTCTGCAAAGTAAAGCTCTTTCAAAGTAGGACCATAGCAACAATATTTGTTCCAATTTTAGGATATAGCAAAGTGGAAGAATTAATCAAACAATCGCTAGCAAGTAATATAAATATAAGAGATTTAATCTTAGAACAGAAGTTGATAAGTGAGGTTGAAATAGATGAACTGTTAAGCCCCAAAAGAATGTATAAATTAGGGTTTTAGGAGAATAGATGAAGAAATATAATTGGGATAATTTATCCAAAACAGATATGATAGAATTAATGTCCACAGATGATAAGCTCTTATTGCAGAGATTATATGATGAAGCTTATAAAGTTAAGATAAAGTATGTCGGAAATACTGTCTATTTTCGTGGTTTAGTAGAGTTTAGTAATATCTGCACTAAAGACTGTCTCTACTGTGGAATTAGGAAAGGAAATGATAAGGTTGAAAGATATTGTCTTTCTAAAGAAGATATTTTGAAGTCAGCCAAATGGGCCTATGATAATAAATATGCCTCTTTTGTTCTGCAATCAGGTGAAAGGACAGATGAAGAGTTTGTCTCTTTTGTAGAAGATGTTCTTTATGAGATAAAGAATAGATATGGTCTAGGAGTTACACTTTCTTTAGGGGAAGAAACACGTGAGACTTATCGAAGATGGAGAAAGGCTGGAGCAAGTAGATATTTGCTTAGAATAGAGTCTTCTAATCCGGAGATTTACAAACTTATTCACCCTGAAGATTGTGATTTCCAGGCAAGACTTCAAGCTATTGAAGATTTACGTGCAGAAGATTATCAAGTCGGTACAGGAGTCATGATTGGATTACCCGCTCAGACTGCTGAAGATTTAGTTAATGATATTCTCTTCTTTAAGGAACACGACATTGATATGATAGGAATGGGACCTTATATAGTGCATCATGACACCCCAATGGCCTCCATGATGAAAGATTATGATCCTAAGCACCAATTAGAGTTAGGCTTAAAAATGATAGCTTTAACCAGACTCTATCTCAAAGATGTAAATATTGCTTCAACTACTGCCTTACAAACCTTGGATTATTTAGGTAGAGAAAGAGGTTTATTAGCAGGAGCTAATATCTGTATGCCTGTAGTTTATGAATCAGAAAATAGAAAGAATTACTTGCTTTATGATAATAAGCCTGCTCTTACCGAAACAAGTGAAGAAAACATGAAAGCATTTGAAAAGTCTATTCATCGTATTGGAGAAAACATAGGCTATGGTGTAATGGGAAATTCTCCTCACTACAAAAAGAGAAAGGAAGACAATAATGGCTAAAGTCCCACGAGGTGAAAGATTGGTGCTTACTTTAATTGGTAAGCGTAATGCAGGGAAATCCTCTCTTATTAATGCTATGACAGGCCAAGAAATTTCTATAGTTTCTGATACTCCCGGAACAACAACAGATCCTGTAGCAAAAGCTTATGAATTATTACCCCTAGGTCCGGTTACCATTTATGATACCGCAGGTATTGATGATGTGGGAGATTTAGGTCAGCAGAGAGTTAAAAAGACTCGTAAAATTCTCTTTAGAACAGATGTGGCGATTCTTGTTACTGATAGCACGGAAGTAGATGAGGATTTAGAGACAATAATTAGTGATTTGAAAGAGATGAAAGTTCCTTTTATTATAGCTTTTAACAAGAATGATCTTAATCCACTTCCTAAAGCAACAAGAGAATATTGCAAGGATAATAATATCGCCTATGCCTCTGTTTCAGGAACAAGCGGAGATGGTGTAAGAATGTTAAAGGAGAAGCTTGTTACCTTAGTACCCTCCACTCTAACCCATGAGAATAACTTAGTCTCTGACTTACTACGTCCCGGGCAACTTGTAGTCTTGGTTGTTCCTATAGATCTGGCAGCTCCTAAAGGGAGATTAATTCTACCTCAAGTGCAAGTTCTAAGAGAAGTTTTAGACTCAGATGCTGTAGGGATTATAGTCAAGGAAAGAGAATTAGAAAAGGCATTAGCCGGCTTAAGCAGAAAACCTGATTTAGTAATCACAGATTCTCAGGTTGTTCTTAAAGTTGTGGGAGATATTCCTCCTGATGTTAGATTTACCACTTTTTCCACTCTATTTGCTCGTTATAAAGGAGATTTTGAGACCTTGGTTAATGGAGCTCAAGCAATAGATAATCTTAAAGATGGTTCAAAAATACTGATTGCTGAAGCTTGCTCTCATCACACTCAAGCTGATGATATTGGCACAGTAAAGATACCTCGTTGGATGAGGCAGTTTACCGGAAAAGAGCTTATCTTTGAAAAGAGTGCTGGTAATGATTTTCCTGAGAATCTTGAAGAATATGACTTAGTGCTACACTGTGGTTCCTGTATGCTCAATCAGATTGAGATGAAAAGAAGAATTATGGAATGCCAACGTCGAGGCGTACCTATTTCTAATTATGGAGTTACTATCTCGAAACTGCACGGAGTTTTAGATAGGGTCATCGAACCTTTTTTTATGAGAAGCAGATAATACTTAGGTTAAGCAAATAATTGGAGGGATAATGGGGAAATTTGTGTTCTGGGTTCTAATTCTACAGATATCATTGTTATCTGCTGTTGATGATATTCCATCAAAATTAAATTTAAATCACAATAAGCAAGATTATTTTGGAAATACTCAAGAAGATAATGGCTCGAGTAATAAGAAAATATCTTTCTTTGATAATGACAAAGTGGATAGTTACTTTGCTGTCACCTTTGGTTTAACCCAAATAATGCAGTAGATCTTTGAGAATAGCACTATATTCTTTTGCAAAAGTAACTTCCATAATTTTCAGGAATATATATATTATGTGGGCTCTCTTTCAAGTAGAGTGGTATCAGGTAGATAGAAAATCAAGTCTCATCATAGAAACAAATTGCTGCAAATAGGAGATAAGTCCTTTTCAGTCGGACGGTGGAGATTCTCTCCGCCAATAGCTGAAAGCTAAAAAAGAAGAAGTTACCTCTTGTCTTTTATCGTAGCTTGATAGAGAGTTTAACACTCCATCTATTATTATTTTTATGATTCATATCTATTTCACTACCCTTCAGATTGTCGCCGTCCCCAGGGCTGAGATTTTGTTAGTATCAGTAATAGTGTCTTTGAGCACTGTCTATTATATTTTCATCCATTCGGGATTTTGAGAATTTCCAAGCTATCGCTTGGGCGGAGAGAATCTCCACCGTCCGACAGAAGAGTCTTGCATTACATATCTACAAAGATGTCGCACCTCTAGAGCTATGAGGATTTTGAAGCTGCTTGATTCACTGTTAGAATTAGTTCCCACTCTACTTGAGATAGGGCCATTATATGCCTTCAAATTCTGTAACTTATTTTGCTAAAAGAATATAGTGCTATTCTCAAAGATCTACTGCGCCATTCGGTTTTAAGAACTCTTAAAGAATCATTAAAGGCTCCTTTAGGAGCCTTTATTAAGAAACATAATCTTTTTATTGCAATTCATATACTGCAATTGGGAAAACACATTATCATATTTCTAAATCACACATAGAGACAATAATATAATTATATCTTTTGTCAAATAATACTGTCTCAACAGCAAAATTCTATATTCAAAATACATTTAAAAAGAGCCAGTTGCAATCTCAAACTAAAAGTTACTATTTATTATGCCTATAATTTGGATTGTTTGTTCGTGCTCTACGTTGTTCACCTTGAGGATGATGTCCCATTTGAGTGTGAGGCATATCTTGATCAAATCTGTTTTTCATCATTCTTAGATGCTGGCCGAAGAATCTTTTGGCTTCTTCTGGTGTAAAAGTCTTTCGTGTTTCAATCATTTCATTATAGAAATTCTTACTAATCTCTTGGGTAATCTTTTGAATTTCAATGTTTAGCTCAGAGAGAGTTTCATAATTAGGCTCAGGTTTGGTAAGTTCTGTCATAAACTTAACTCTCAAATCTCTATTTTGGTCTCTCAAGGGGTAGATATTATCACGGTACTTACTATGAATTTCCGGTCTGTTATCTTTTAGCTCTCGGTAATCTGCTTTGATTTCATTAGCTTGTGTATTTACAAATACAACCTTGTGAGTAGCAAAATAATATACTACAACACCTACAAATGCTATCTGGAAGGCAAATATTATAAATAAAAGACTGAAAAATACTTTTTTACTTTTTATTTCCATAGCTTCCTCTATTCTCCATAATAATAATCTATGACATCGTTAATTTCTAAAGTTGAATAGAGATCATTACTTGGAGTTAGTGAATTGTCTAAAGTACTCTCTTGGGTTGTGATAACATAACTACTAAAGATTAATCCTAAGACAAAACTCATTAGGCTGCCTACTAAAGCTGGGGCGTATCTAATATAGAAGGGTTTAGGTTTAGTTTGATACTTAATAGAATTAAGAACTCTTTTGGTAATATCTTCAGGCACATGGCTATTCTCGATTTTCTGAAGTAGCTTATCAAGCTCTTCAAATTTAGTCAATAAGGCAGCAAAGTCTGGATCATTTGTCTTTCTTTCAGCCAGATCCTTTTTCTCTTTAAGTGTTGCTTCACCATCGAGATAACGATTAATCAATTTTTCATCTTTCATACTTCCTCCCACCTTAGAAGTGAGTTATAACATGATCCCAAGATCAGTTTTAGCTTTTTGTTCAATTATCTTTCTTAGTTTTTTTTTAGCTCTTACCAGCTGACTTTCAATGGCTTTGATAGAGTAGCCTGTCTCTTCAGTAATCTCTTTATAAGATTTCTTTTGGTAGATTTTCATTTCTATCAAAAGAGACATCTTGGTCGGTAGCTCAGCCATGGCATATTTTATAATTTCTTTATAAATATCTTCTTTTTCTTCACTTGCTAAATCCGCTATATTACTAAAATCCAGATTAGGAAAGCTTATCTCTCTCTTACTTTTCTTTAAATAATCTAAGGCATTATTATGACAGGCTCGATAAAGATAAGGAGAAAGCTTAGCAGGGTCTATCCCATCCATTTTATTATAAAAAGCAATAAAAACACTCTGTAAAACGTCTTCAGCATCTTCTCTTTGCTTAACAAATTTCATAATATAGTTAAATAATTTAGGAGTGAACTCTTTTACTATAGCTTCGAATTTATCTCTATTCATTCTCTCTCCTATATATTATGACTATTACTGAAGTGATTTCCTGCAAAATATTTTTTTATAAAAAACTCTTCTGAGGACTAGGTGTCTTCAAGGAATGGATCTGGCTGTGAGAAAATTAGTTTATGATTTTGTCTCTTTTTCGTCTTCTTCCATTTCCGGCTTAACCACGTTTTCATAGCAAGATGGGCAGATACTATGGCTAAACTGGGTATCAGAGTGTTCACTAATATAGACTTCTAAATCTTGCCATTGAGTGTTATCGACTCTAACTTTTTTGCAATAGGAGCAGATAGATATCATTTTTTCTAAATTTCTAATTCTATCTAAACTATCTTCCAATTGTTGTCTTTGCCATTCAAGTTTTAGGGCTGATTTAACTCTAAGCATAAGTTCAATATGGTTGAATGGTTTGCTGATGTAGTCCATAGCTCCTAAGTTAAAACTCTTCTTCAATGGTTTCATTTCATCGGCAAGAGGAAGGGCGGTGATGACGATAACGGGGATATGTTTCCAGACATTTCTTTGCTTGAGTATTTCTAGAATATCGTAACCGCTAAGTTCAGGCATCATGATATCTAAGAGTAGAATATCAGGTTTATTCTTTTCCATACTGGCAAGTAACTCGTTACCGTTATTGAGAAGGGTTAAATTATAGAATCCATTTTGATTCAAAATAGCCTTGATCAATCTTAAGTTAATTGGGTCATCATCGACAATGTAAATGAGCATATTTTCTAACTGTTTATCCATAAAGTCCTCTAACTTTTTTGAATGTTACTATGTTCAAACATCTCTTCTAAGGTTTTATACTTATCAAAGAGTGATTTTGCTTCTTGTAATTGGTTGTCCATCTGGATTCTAATTTTGTATCCTTCTTGGCTGCCAAATTTCTTTTCAATGATTTCGCTGGTAAGTGTCAGTTTGATATAATCTTCTGCTTCTTGTAAATCTTCCGGTCTAGGATTAGTTAAATCAATAGGGCTAGCTAAAGAGATTGAATTATCTTTTTTATCTTCTGCTTCTTTGGCTTTAAATTCAGTCTCTTTAAGAACTACATAATTAATAAATTCGTTAAAAATCTGGTCACTGATACTGAAATCTAAATCAACATTATCAGAATTTTCAGTCATATATTCAACAGCATAATCAAAGAAGAAGTTTTTTCTACGCAATTCTAATTCGAAGCGAGAAAGAGTATCAGCTTCAATGATTATATCCGGAGTAACTCCACCACCACCGTAAACTGTCCTACCTTGAGCAGTTTTGTAGATATGTTCATGATTGAATTTATCAATATCTTCTTTTTCTTCCGTAGTAACACTCTTTCCTGCTAACAATTTATCATTTATAATCTTATGAATACATCTGCCTGAATTAATATAGTAGTGGGATGTAGTAATTTTGATTCCACTGCCATCTCTTAATGGGAATAGTTGTTGTACAGAGCCTTTTCCGAAGGATGTTTTCCCTACAACCAATCCTCTATCATAGTCCTGCATTGAACCTGCAAAGATTTCAGATGCACTTGCAGATGCTTCGTTAATAAGAACAACTATTGGATAATCCGGACGCATAATATCTTTTGATGTGAAATAATCTTCATTAGCATATTCAATCCTACCTTTAGTATAAACGACTCTTTTACCTTTACCGATGAACTCATTCACGGTGTTAATAGCTTCAGAAAGAAGTCCACCCGGATTGAATCTAAGGTCGATAATAAGTCCATCAATACCTTCTGTTTCTAAGGCGTCTAAGGATTCACTTAGCTCTTTGGAAGTATTAGCGTTGAATTGAGACATTCTAATATAACCAACATTGTTATCAAGCTTAAAGCTGTAAGGAATGCTATTAATTTTGATAATATCGCGTTCAATTTTAAAGTCTAAGGGTTGCTTTACTCCAGGTCTAATTACAGTAATTACGACTTCTGATCCGACTTCACCTCTCATTTTTTTGATAGATTCATCAGTGGAAATACCTGTTATGTCTTCTCCATCAACTTTCCAAATCATATCACCTGCCATGATACCCATCCGATAAGCTGGGGTTCCTTGAATTGGACTTACAACTGTGATATAATCTCCTTTCTTATCTATTTGAATGCCCAGACCACCAAATTCACCTTTGGTAGAACTGGTAAAATTTTTAAAATCATCTGGAGAGAAATAGCTGGTATGAGGATCTAACCCTTTGAGCATACCATTAATAGCATCTTCCATCAGTTTACCATAATCAACATCATCTACATAGATAGCATCTAATCTCTGGATAATAGTTACTATTTTTTCGATTAATTCTGGCATTGTAGGAGTATTTTCAGACCTTGTATCTGAATTAACTTGAGCGAATTGCTGTAAGAATTGTTCAGATTCTTCAAGTGCAATTCCTTTTTCTAAAAAAGCTTCACGACTATCACTAAAGGCTTGATTGTATGCGATAAGACTTGATATTACCCACAGAATTCCGAATACTAAGATAATTATTTTATTTGAATTATTCAGTTTCATTTTTACCATCCAATTTTTGTTTTATTTCCTGATTAACGATTTTTGATATTATTTCAGAGTCTAAAGTTCCGTCAATAACAATATATCTATTACTGTATTTATTTGCAAGATTTAAAAACTCATTTCTTACTTTTTCGTGAAATTCTTTTGATTCTTCTTCCATTCTGTCTTTACCACGATGGCAAATTCTTCTTTGGCTTTCTTCCACAGTTATGTCTAAGAGAAAGGTTAAATCAGGGGTAGTGGAATAGGTTGCGAAGTCTATCAATAAATCAATGAACTTGGTATCTAAATCTCTGGCTGCACCCTGATAAGCTAAGGTTGAATCATAATATCTATCACAAATGACATGCTTGCCCTCAGTTAATGCGGGAATGATTTTTGTCCCGGTATGCTGACTCCTACTAGCCATGTAGAGGAGAAGCTCTGTTTCAGGATTCATCTCATGATTTGCATTATCTAAAAGTATTTCTCTTATCTTCTCAGATATTAACGTTCCACCCGGCTCTCTGGTTACTATAAAAGGGAAATTATTTTTCTCAAAGTAATCTGCAAGTGCTTTAGTCTGAGTGCTCTTTCCACACCCTTCAATTCCTTCAAATGTGATAAACAAGCCTTTTTTCATATTTTTTCCTATAAGTTTTGTGTATATCAAGAATATTCTGTTATAATAATCAATTCTGCAACTAAACAACTAAACAACTAAACAATTCAACAACTCAACAACTCAACAATTCAACAATTCAACAACTCAACAATTCAACAATTCAACAACTAAATAATCGTATCTTTCTTAAATTTATCATCATCTCTTTCCGGGTAATCAATGACATAATGAGCCCCACGGCTCTCCTTTCTGATCAAGGCTGATATTACTATAGTTTGAGCAATTATGGCAATATTTCTTGTTTCGATAACCTCTTTTCTCACAGAGTTATGTTGATAGAAGTTATTTATCTCTTTATAAATATTTTCTAAACGAGAAAGGGCGTATTTAAGTAGTCTTCTAGATCTAATAATCCCGACATACCCTTGCATAATAGTACCGATAATTTCGCGATTATTAGCAATTATTACCCATTCATTTTCGTTGAATTCACCTAAGTCGTGCCATTGACTAAAGTCAGGGAAGTTAACTTCTTCTTTAATGTCTTTACAGTTTGCAGCCCGATAAGCAATGACCAAGCTTTCCAGGAGTGAGTTTGATGCTAAACGATTAGCTCCGTGCAATCCTGTACAGGCTACTTCACCGGCAGCATAGAGACTTTTAATATCAGTTTGACCATCGATTGAAGTTAATATCCCGCCACAGAAATAATGAGCAGCAGGAGCAATAGGAATTGGCTCTTTAGTGAAATCTATTCCATATTTTAAGCACTTCTTATTAATGTAAGGGAAGTGGCTTTTTAGTTTTTCGGAATCTATACCGGTTGCATCTAATAATAGATATTTATCACCTGAACGCTTTAATTCCCGTTCAATAGCCCGGGAGACAATATCTCTGGGGGCTAAACACCCCATGGGATGATACTTCTTCATAAAAGTTTCGCCATTGGGGAGTTTCAGCACAGCTCCTTCTCCGCGTAAAGCTTCACTTACCAGAAAAGTCTTACCGGTTGGAGAGTAGAAAGCTGTAGGATGAAATTGGATAAATTCCATATTAGCTAATCTGGCTCCTGCTAATTTAGCCATTGCCATTCCGTCTCCTGTTGTAACAGAAGGGTTAGTGTTATGTTTATAGACTTGACCAGCTCCACCTGTAGCCAACATGGTCTTTTTTGCTCTAAAAATATCTATCTTATTTGTCTTAGTATCCATTACATAGGCACCCCAGCAAGTAATCTCGGCAATAAATTCATCTAGTTGAGGAATGTGATGCTGGGTAATTAAATCAACAGCAAGATGATCTTCGTAGAGATGGATATTCTCATTTTGAATACAATTCTCAATCAGAGCTTCCATGATTAAATGTCCTGTAGAGTCCTTAGCATAGGCTACTCTGGGACGTGAATGACCACCTTCGCGAGTCAGAGATAAATTCTCTAAACTTCCGGAATGGAATATATCCTTTGAAGTGAAGTTTGTTCCAATATCAATAAGATACTGAATTAGCTTGGGACCATCCTCAACAATTGTTCTAATAATCTTCTTTTTTCCTAACTCAGCCCCAGCCATATAGGTATCATATACGTGTTCTTGAAAAGTATCCTGTTCATTAAGAACCGCTGCAATACCACCTTGAGCGTAATCAGTATTGCAATCCCTCAATTTCTTCTTAGTTATTACTGCAACCTTGCCATGCTTGGAAACTTCCAAAGCAAATACTAAACCGGCAATACCACTTCCAATAACTAAATAATCATAATCTTTCATTTATGCCTTCTTTATTAATTTTCTGTCGTGAGCGTCTAAGACTTGATTTCTTTTAACCCGAATGGTGCAGTAGAGCTTTAGTAATACTTCGCTAAAGCTACGTATCACAGGCGAAGAGTGCAAAAGAAAATAGTGCTATTCTCAAAGATCTACTGCACTATTTGGGTTTAAACCCCAATTCTGGTTAAACACGCAATATCTCGTCCAGCAAAGCATCCATTTTTTCACCGGAAACATCTAAATCAAGCCTCATCACTAAAGCATTTTCAGTTGGTTCAAAATAATAATCTTTTCTAATACTAATCTCTTTAAACCCATACTTCCTGTATAATTTTTGAGCAGAAATGTTTGATTCTCTTACTTCTAAATAGATATCAAAACACTCTAACTCTAGGGCTTTTTCAATAACTTGATGCAAAAGGAATGAACCCAATCCCAAGTTCTGATATCGCTTGGTTACCCCAATATTCATTAAGGAATATTCTCCATAGATAGCCCAACCAAGAAAAAAGCCGACAATTTCACCCCTCAATTCTAAAAGATAATTATGCTTACAAGTCAGCTTTTTTCCATTTATTACCTGATAAAATTGGTCTCTACTGGCAATCTCTTCTAAAAATATATCTGTTGTCCAAGGAAGAGAAAATAACTCTTGCTCAATCTCTACTATGGTAGGAATATCAGCTTCCGTCATCTCTCTTAATTTTAAATCCTCTTCTCTTATCTCCATTTTTCATTCCAATTATTAATTTTGACCCGAATGATGCAGTAGAACTTTTGCAAAAGAAGATAGTGTTATTCGCAAAGGTCTACTGCATTATTTGGGTTAAATTCAAATATTATAGATTTTCAATTCTGTCAATGGGAATAATTTTTTGGGCTATTCTCAAACCCTCTATTATTATATAGGGTCCACTTTTTGGAAAATGTCCCGGTTTTTGGAAAAAAGATGAAAATAATTTATGCCAATTATTTACATTTTCACAGTATGTTCTTATATTACCTTTGAGATAAGGGATATGTCAAATGCCTAAAGGGACCATATATTTCTATAATCCCGAATGGTGCAGTAGAGCTTTAGAGAAGAGTGCAAAAGAAGATAGTGTTATTCACAAAGGGCTATTGCATTATTTGGGATAATACATAATTGATAATATTCTTATCTTATTATTGTTTATTTCCTATAAACCATGAATACATCATACAAGCATCATTTAAGAATCCCTAAGATTTTGGTACAATTATAGCTAAACAAAGCAAGTAAACTACTTAGTAAACTTTTAATAATAGATTTTTCAAAGGAATCAAAAACTCACCTTACAATCTACGTTTATTTTATCTCAATGTAAAAGTAAATCAAGGAGATTAATTAGTGAAGAATTATTTTATTCTGATTATTCAACTGAAATGTACCATTAATAAAGGGTTTTTAATAACTCTTTATAATTGAATGAGATTGATTAGAATCAATAGATAAATTATTTATTGACAATATTAATATAAAAATTTATTATGCTATACATATTAGTTATAGAATGCCATACGTTTCAAAAATGAAGTAAAGTAATAACTTTTTTGTATATATTAATTAGAAATGTTAAAATAACTGTTTATAACGGTTCACTTGTATGAAATTCTTTAATTATTTTACACTTTAATTTAAAAGGAGTTGTGGATATGCTTGATAAGAAAATAGAGCAAAATGAGTTAGATTTGGTTATAAGCAAGATACATGATTTACTACCATATCCAATAGCTTTTCAACTAAATAAATACACAAATAATCATAGCAAAACATTCGAGGAAGAATGGTCAATATTATGTGACAAAATTTTCATTGAGACAATTAAATTGCTTAGTTTTATTTTACTTAGTGAGTTAGCTGCCTATGAAATTAAGATTGGTAAGCTCTA
>JAEKNW010000045.1 GCA_016838885.1 Candidatus Cloacimonadota bacterium | reverse complement strand
TCTCTCTATCTCTCTATCTCTCTATCTCTCTATCTCTCTATCTCTCTATCTCTCTATCTCTCTATCTCTCTATCTCTCTATCTCTCTATCTCTCTATCTTAATTATCTCCCCTACTAAATCATACTCCCAGGCTTCCACAATCTTAACCTTCACAATATCCCCAATTTTAGCAAGATTCTGATTATCAGTAAGATATACTATACCGTCCACATCCGGAGCATCAAACCAGCTTCTTCCTTCGAAATGGAATCCATCATCTTCAGCAACTTTATCAATAATACATTCAATCTCTTTTCCGACAAAGCTTTCCATAATATCAGCTGAGATATCTTGTTGAATTTGCATCAGCTTATTATATCTATTAGTAGCAGTTTTACGGGCAACTTGGGCTTGGAAGTCATGAGCTGGAGTATCCTCTTCTTTGGAGTAGATAAATACTCCTAAGCGGGCAAATCTTCTTGCTTGGATAAACTTTTTAAGTTCTTGATAGTCTTTTCTTTCTTCGCCTGGAAAACCCACAATGAAGGTAGTTCTAATCATAGCATGAGGGATTTTCTTTAGCAAATAGTCTAGAATATCTTTAATATCAGAAGAGAATTTGCGTCTATTCATTTTACGCAGAATATTATCGCTGATATGTTGGAGGGGGATATCGAAGTAGGGTAAGATTTTAGGTAATTCCGCAATAGCATCAATCAGTTCATGAGTGATATGGGCAGGATGCAAATAAAGAAGCCTTATCCACTTAATACCATTAACTTGAGATACTTTTTTAAGAAGCTGGATTAATTTACCTTCCGGGTAGATGTCCTTGCCATACTGGGTAGTATCTTGGGCAGTAATAATTACCTCTTTTACCCCTTTACTGGCTAAAGTCTCTGCTTCTGTGATAATATCTTCCATCTTGATAGATGTTAGATTACCTCGGATCAGAGGAATAGCACAATAGGTGCAATTGTTATTACAGCCATCGCTGATTCTTAAGTATGCATAATGAGCAGGTGTCATTAATTTTCTATTATAAGCAAAATCTTTTAAACCTAAAACTTGAGCAAACTTCTTAAAATCCTTAAGATTTATCAAGAAATCAATTTCTGGGAATTCAGTCATCAGTTCATCGAAGTAGCGTTTTACTAAGCAACCTGTAACAACCAAAGTTTGGCAGACTCCCTCTTCTTTCATTCGAATAGCCTCGAGGATAGTTTCAATCCCTTCCTCTTTAGCAGATACAATAAAGCCACAAGTATTGATGATGATCAAATCTGCTTCTGTGCTATCTTCAGTAGGTTGATAGTTAGCTTCTTCAGACAAGAAGGAGAATATTTCACTGTCGATTAAGTTCTTGGGACAGCCCAAACTTATTAGATGATATTTCTTAGTCAATGGTACTCCTAAGTAGTTTAACCCAGATAATGCAGTAGATCTTTGAGATCTCTAAAGCTCTACTGCACCATTCGGGTTTAATGATTATATAATTTAAGTAAGTAATCTACTGCATTTGTAGGTGTTATATCTCCTGAGAGAAGATTCTTCTGGATTTCAGGCATTTGGGCTTTCACATTTTTATTTTGATAGAAACTACTAATCAGATATTCTTTTATCATAGAATTAACCCAGCTAATAATCTGATTATTTCTTCTCTTAGCAAAGCAGCCATTATTATTAGTGATCTCTTTGAATTTCATGATGATTTTCCAGACATCCTCTAAACCCTCACCTGTTAAGGCAGAGCAGGTAAAAGCACGTGAATGCCAGCCTGGTGTAGAGGGAGCAAGATAGTGCAAGGCTGTAGAATATTCACCTTGAGCAAGTTTAGCTCGGGAAACATTATCCCCATCAGCTTTGTTAACTACAATAGCATCAGAAATTTCAATAACCCCTTTTTTAATCCCCTGGAGTTCGTCACCGGCTCCGGCAATTTGAAGAAGTAAGAAGAAATCAACCATATCTCGCACTGTAACTTCATTCTGTCCAACCCCAACTGTTTCTACTAAGATAACATCAAAACCAAAAGCTTCACATAAGAGAATACTCTCTCGTGTTTTACGGGTAACCCCACCTAAAGATCCACTCGAAGGAGATGGACGTATGAAGCAATCTTGTTCACGTGATAAAAGCTCCATTCTGGTTTTATCTCCTAAGATACTTCCTTTGGTAACACTACTTGTAGGGTCTATAGCCAGAACAGCAACTTTATGTCCCAGAGACAAGAGATATAGACCGAATTTTTCAATAAAAGTACTCTTTCCTGCTCCTGGAACTCCGCTAATTCCAACCCTAATAGCATTACCTGTTTTGGGAAGAATTTGCTTTATCACCTCTTGGGCAAAATCTAAATGTTTCTGTGAATTGCTTTCAATCAAGGTAATAGCACGGGCTAATATTGTCTTATCTTGAGTTAAAATCCCTTGCACATAATCTTCAACACTCAGGTTCCTTCTTTTAATGGAAAGAGAATCTTGTCTTCTTTCTAGATTTGAATTAGGGAAACCATCGTGATTAGCACTTTTACCTGGCATGACAGAAGTTGAGTATTCTGATCCACCCTCAGCAGGAACCCATTCCGGTCTATTTGTCTTTTTGATAACTACCTCTCTAAAAAAAAGGAGAGAGTTAGGAGCGTAACAACTAACTCTCTTCTATAAGTTTAATTAATATCCTAATCTTTCGTTTAATTTCAACATAATGGTCTTGGCAGCATGAGGTAACACAGTACCGGGACCGAAGATAGCAGAAGCGCCTTGTTCATAAAGGTAATCATAATCTTGGGATGGAATAACTCCCCCCACAACAACCATAATATCTTCTCTGCCTAACTTTTTTAACTCTTCAAAAAGAGTTGGTAACAATACTTTATGACCTGCAGCCAATGAACTCATACCTATAACATGAACATCATTTTCAACTGCTTGTTTAGCAGTTTCAGCCGGAGTCTGGAAGAGTGGTCCGACATCTACATCGAAGCCCATATCGGCATAAGCGGTAGCAACCACTTTAGCTCCACGATCGTGTCCATCTTGTCCCATCTTAGCAATCATGATTCTAGGACGACGGCCTTCATTCTCTTCAAAATCATCAGTCATCTTTCTTACTTCATCAACCTCGTCTGTCTTAGCATATTCTGAGCTATAAACATTGGAGATAAGTTTATTATTTGCTTGATGTCTTCCAAATACTTTTTCCATAGCGTCTGATATTTCTCCCAAGGTTGCTCGAGCCCGAGCTGCTTCGATAGCTAACTCTAAAAGATTACCTTGGCCTGTTTCAGCAGATTTGGTAATGGCATCGAGGGTTTGTTTAACCTTATTATTATCTCTCTCAGCTTTCAGTTTAGCAAGTCTCTTAAGTTGAGAAGTTCTAACAGAGGTATTATCTACTTCGAGGATTTCGATAGCTTCTTCTTTATCTAAACGGTATTTATTAGTACCAACAATAGTTTCGACACCTGAATCTATTTTAGCTTGTCTGCGTGCAGCAGCTTCTTCAATTCTAAGTTTTGGTAAGCCTGTTTCAATTGCTTTAGCCATACCACCCAACTCTTCAACTTCTTGAATATGATTCCAACCAAGATGTAAGAGGGCATGAGTCAAAGATTCAACATAATAAGAACCACCCCAAGGATCTATCACATTGCAAATACCTGCTTCATTCTGTAAGAAGAGCTGAGTATTACGGGCAATTCTAGCAGAGAAATCAGTAGGAAGGGCAATAGCTTCATCAAGAGCATTAGTGTGTAGAGATTGAGTATGCCCCATAGTAGCAGCCAAGGCTTCGATACATGTTCTGGTAACATTGTTATAAGGGTCTTGTTCAGTCAAAGACCATCCTGAAGTTTGAGAGTGAGTTCTTAAGGCTAAAGACTTCTCGTTTTTAGGATTAAATTCTTTTACGATTTTTGCCCACAGCAAACGAGCTGCTCTTAATTTTGCCACTTCTATGAAGTAGTTCATTCCTTCAGCCCAGAAGAAAGATAGACGAGGAGCAAATTTATCAATATCAATACCTGCGTCAATACCTGTTCTGATGTATTGAAGTCCATCAGCTATGGTATAAGCCATCTCTAAATCTGCAGTAGCCCCGGCTTCTTGCATGTGATAACCGGAGATTGAGATACTATTAAATTTAGGCATATATTTTGAAGTAAATTCGAAGATATCAGCAATGATTCTCATTGATCCTTCCGGTTTATAGATATAGGTATTTCTCACCATATACTCTTTTAGAATATCATTTTGGATAGTACCTATTAACTGCTCCCATTTAACACCTTGTTCTTCAGCAGCCACAATATAGAAGGCCATGATAGGTAACACTGCTCCGTTCATAGTCATGGATACAGACATCTTATCCAAAGGAATCTCATCAAAGAGAATCTTCATATCTAAGATAGAATCAACTGCCACACCTGCTTTACCGACATCACCAACGACTCTCTCATGATCAGAATCATATCCTCTATGGGTAGCTAAATCAAAAGCTATAGATAATCCCTTCTGCCCCATAGCAAGATTTCTGCGATAAAAAGCATTAGATTCTTCAGCTGTTGAGAATCCGGCATATTGTCTGATAGTCCAAGGTCTGGTAACATACATGGAAGCATAAGGACCTCTCAAGTTAGGAGCAATCCCTGACATATAGCCAAGATGCTCCATATCAAGCAGATCTTTTTGAGTATAAAGTGGTTTAACCGGGATTTTTTCATTAGTATTCCAGTAGAGTTCAGCAAAAGATTTTCCTGTCTCTTTCTCAACACTTTTATGCCATTTAGCAAGGTCTGATTCTTGCTTGTTAGCTTGTAATTTTATATTTTTGAAATCAGGTTTAATACTCATTATTTTACCCCCACTTTTGTCCAAAGACTATTCAACACAGCGTAACAATTAGCTTTAAGATGGATAAAATCATCAACTCCTGCTTCTTGGTAGCTGGCAATTTGCTCTTTAGGATAACCGGCTAAAATGACAGTTAGTTGGCTATTTTTCTCTTTTAATTTGCTTGTGAACTCAACAACAAAGTCTTGATAGGCTTCATCAGTGGAACAGATACACACAATTTTTGCTTGAGAATCTAAAGCAGCCTTAATCATCTTATCAACATCAGTGAAGCCTAAATTATTAAGCACTTCATAAGCACCCACTTCAAAGAATCCTTTAGAGAAGTCTGCACGAGGTTTGAATTGAGCTAAAGGACCATAGTTAGCTAAGAAAACACTTGGTCTAACTTCAGCATTCTCAACCTTTGCTCTCAAGTCTTCAATTTTTGAAGTTGCTCTTTGTTTAATGAGAGGGGTGATTTCTAAAGGCTGGCTTATTTTCCACATGTTAGCATAAACTTCAGCAATAGTGCCATTTTCAATAAAGAATTGACTAATTTCATCTAAGATATGACTATCATGTTCTGAAGAACAATCACATTTATTATCACAAGAACAGCTACATTTAGCAGCTTGTGCTTTATCTTTATCTTCTACAAATTTATAAATCTTAGCAATTCTGGCTTCAATCTTTTTATCTAAATCAGCTTCATCAAAATCAATTTTCTTCTCTTCTAAATTAGCGAACATATTTGTTCCCACAATTACATCTTGACGGGAGCCGACATTCTTCATCTTCAATTCTGCAACATCAGTTACATCATCTTGAATCAGATCATTTTGTAAGCAGACTAGGATTCCCCCTTCTGCTTCATAAGTTTGGAAAACTTCCCAAGCTTTTTCAGCAATCTCAGCTGTCATACTCTCGATATACCAGGAACCACCGGCTGGGTCGATTAAACGGTTCATATTTGTCTCTTCATCAATAATAATCTGTTGATTTCTAGCTACACGTCTGGTAAATTGAGAAGGTCTGGCAACTAATTCATCCAAATGAGTAATCTGAAGTGAATCAATTCCCCCTAAAACAGCAGAGAAAGTCTCGGTTGAAGTTCTTAAAATATTAACAAAAGCATCATATTTAGTCTTATTCCAAGCCGATGTTTTAGCATGAACATAAGCTTTTACTTGGCTAGCTTGATCATAAGCAGTTATAAAGTTATGCCATAGAATTCTAAAAGCTCTAAATTTAGCAATTTCCATGAAGAAGTGGGAACCAATAGTCATGTTGAATTGGATATGACTAAAGATATCAGCTAATTTTAAACCTCTTTCTTGCAAAGCATTCACATAGAAAGTTGCTGTATTAAAAGCAATAGCTAACTCTTGAGTTATAGTAGCTCCATTATCTCCATAAGAGGTAGTATCAACTAAAATAGTTTTCATTTTAGGAGCATGTTTTACTGCCCAATCTGTCATACAGGCCATATAGTTAAGAGTCTGCTCTAAATCAGTTTCTAACTTTCCGTCAGTAACTAAAACAGCCAGAGGATCAAGCCCGATACAACCTGATAAAAGATTTGTCTCAATCTTTCTCTCTTCAGCAAGAGCCTTGAGCATAGAAAGATAGGCAGGTGCCATAATACCGGCATTGATATCAATTTCAATATGTTCGATGGCAACATCTTTTAAGATAAGCCTAAGGTCTTCTAATGTTGTGATAGAAGTCCCACGATACCTATTTTCACCTGTTAACTTTTGTGGATTCTTTCCATGAGCAGAAGGATAATCTACCCTTAAATTAACCTTGGTTAAGCCACGATTAAGTTCATTCATTAAAGAAGCATTAACTTCTTCAGGTAGGTAATCTGTCTGTTCCTGAGCCACTGCCCAAGAATTCTTTAAATACCCACTAATTCTAGAAGAACGAGCACTACCAAGCGCACCGGGCAAATCACCCAAGTGTGGTAAATTTTCTACATCTTCCTGACGATAAATCGGTTTTAACACTATGTCTTCGTAAGTCTTAGTAAACATCGCTTTTTCAAACGGCTTACCTTTTAACATAGCTTCTACTGCTTGTTTCCACTCTTCATACGTTGGCGGAATAAATTCAGTTAAAAGCTTTTCTGTTGGCTTAGCTTGAGCCTTATCCATAAGCTTACTCCCTGTTCTTTATCTTTTTTTTGTCGTTAAATTAACAAATATCTTACTTCTATTTACATTATTTTAAGTTTATTCTCTTGTCAATATTTTTCTTGATTCATTAAGAATACTGGGAGCTATGGACTGGGGGCATCTTGCCGCCAGATTACACCGGCTGATAACCCTTCTATAAAAAAATCTCCAAGATTTCCAATAATACTACCACTCATATATATATATATAGGATCCACTTTTTAAATTAGTTCCACTATTCTTAGAAAAAAAATAAAAAAACGGCTCTCTCAAGTAAAGAGTATTAAAAAAAAGTAAGTATGCTAGGTTCACAACAGATATAGGACTATTAATATGCACCATTCTACCAGCTCCAGAGGAGCGACATCTTTGTAGATAACAGATGCTAAACCATTATCTTAGCTCCAGAGGAGCGACACAAAAAGCCTTAGCTGTGCCGCTCCTCTGGAGCTATGGGGGTTTTGAAGTTTCTTGATTCACTATTAAATTTAGTTCCCACTCTACTTGAGAGAGAGCCTTAAAAAGTTATTGTTTATTTCTTTAAATGAGTATTAAGTTCAATAACTAACAAATCAACTGAGGTTGAGGGATTATTGTTATAATATTGTTCGTTAGAACATTTATTTCTTAATTTTGTAGCATTTTTAATAGCAAACTCTTGTCCTTTGCTGTTATTAGAATTTTCCCCAAGCATATTAAGTTTATTATAAATATTTCTATCATTTTTTATATATTTTTTCATTATTTTTTTGGAAAGTAACTTACCCAATTCTGATCTATCATAAGCTTGATCAACATAGTCAAATGTAATAAATACCAAAGCTCGAAAGCTTGATTACTATGAGCAATTTGTAGTCTAATTTTTGTACTTCTAACTTTTTTACTTTTAACATAACTATTTAATTTATTCTCAATACTATCAAGTTTCATAAAGCAAGCATTGTAATTTTCTTGAGGAAAATCATCTCTATCCATTACTATCCAAATACTCTCATAGATTTCACCATTATCAAAACAATATTTCCATTTGGGTTAAAGCATCATCTAACAAAGTTAATGTATTCTTGCCAACTCCTTCAATGAGTATTTTTACAGATGCATTTATAGGAAAGGATTTAAAATAGTTTGACTCTGTTTGTCCTTCACAAATAATCATCATACTATCAATCATCACTTTTTTCTTTCTATTCAAATCTCTAGTCACTTTCTTTTTCTTCTTATGAAAAAAATCATCACTACCCATTACTCATCCTCCTCAAATATTGAATTAATATCAGAGATATAAGGGATAGCGCCTAGTTTTCCTAATAAATAATCTTTACTATAAGTAGCATCTTTTCTATAATGTTGAAAATCACTTAAGGAATAGATTGATGAAATTCCAGATAATGACTTTTCTGCAAAATAGATTTGGTCTCTTCTAAGAATATCCTTATCAAGCAATATCGTATTGTGAGCAGTAGCAATTAGCTGAGCACATCTTTTGTTGAATGATGAGTTGAAAAGCTTAATAATAAAGAGTAATAACAAAGGATGCATTTTAGAATCTAATTCATCAATGATTACAATTTCTGACTTGTCCAAGGCTTCTATAAGCGGTCCGATAATAGCAAAAAAACGCCTGGTACCTTCAGACTCATCTTCGTTAAAATCAAATTCAACGGTATTATTTGTTAGAACCTGATTGTCATAAACTTTATGAATAGATTTAAGCTTCTTTCTCTTTCTTATAGTTTTTACATACTCATTTCGTGCATGATTATATAAAAAATCTTCGTCAAGAACTAAGAAATCTTCAATACCTAAATCTACAACTTTAAGCATATTAAGAATCATTTTCTTCAATCTAGGATTCTCACTTACTGCTTGAGTAACAGTCCATAAATTCATATCTCTTATAAAGGTAATGTTATTTATTTTTTGAAAAAAGCCTATTACCATTGAGGTAATGTCATCTTCCTCTCCTTTGATATCTGCCATTACTTTCAGAAACATCAATTCTTGGTTGATTTTTCCTAAAGTCTTATACACTTTTTTAGCTTCTTTATATTTTGAACCAATCTCAAATTGATTACCTTTGCGAATAAACAACATGGATTCTTGAGCAGTAAATCTTCCAAAAAGCCACTCATTTTCAATTACTTCTTTTTTAATACTAAATCCATACCTAAATTCCAAGTAATCTAAATTTGATAAAGATGATTTATTTTCAACTAAAAAAACAATTTCAAAAGATAAAGGCAGAGCATCGCAAGCAGAATCTAACTTGAAATTACTAACAACTTCTTGAGAAAAAGCAGAAAGAATCTTACTTTTCATAAAATGTAATGCTTTGAGAAAATTACTCTTTCCGCTAGCATTAGCACCAAAAATAATCGCACTCTTAATAAACCTTTGATTGTTAGCATCAAATAAAGCATCCTTATTCTCTTCAGATGGTTTTCTTGAAGAAGCTAACATACTAAAAGTTATTTTATCTTTAAAGGATAGATAGTTTTCAACACTAAATTCAATCAACATGGTTACTCCTTTTAATTTGTACAAATATTTAGCTTATTGAATATAATGTCAAGGTTTTTGTGAAATTATCACAAAAATGCATATAAAAATGATTAACAATTTTATATTCTAATGCATTATTGGGGTTTAATACACACCCTTCTACCAGCTCCAGAGGAGCGACATCTTTGTAGATAACAGATACCAAAGAATTCTCAACCCTGGAAGAAGCGAAAATATATGGTGATTTCCTCTTCGCTGGGAATGCGGATACCCACATCCGCTTCCAAGCGATGTGGTCATCCGCATTCCCAGTGAAGAGGTTGGCTTCTCTCACTAGACTGGAAAACTTGATTTAGTCAATAAAAGGTATTATCACTCACATATTTGTTCATGATTTTCTCCTCATTTTACCAAAAAATTAGTTTATTCTTAGACCATTTTCCCAACGTCAGGAAAATGGTTTAACCTGAATGGGTAAGCAGAGCTCTAGAGAACAGTGCAGATTATAGCAGTTATTGATTATCATTTTTTAATTCTTCATCTTTTTTGATTTGAATATCAATAGAAGTATCACCACAACTTACAACATATGTTTTAGGAGGGATATCGTAGATATTCACTGAATCATGATCAATAACGATCGAATTCTTATCAATATGATTTTGCTTATTAAAGCACCATTTTTCGATATCCCTATTGGATTTTTCAGTTACTTCATCAGGATGATTTTTTAAATAATCTAACAATTTATTTATTTCTGTTAGATTTTTAAAACCCTCAATTGTTTTTATTTTTTTATCTGATTCATATTCATTAGATGGGTGCAGAATAAATAAATAATCTCGAGCTCTACTCAAAGCAACATTTATTATATATTTTTTATTTATCAAAGAATTTTCCTTGCAAGTAATTTTAAATTTGTTATTGGTAACTTCCTTTACAGGTGGATTCAAAACACAAAACATTATATCTTTTTGGCCTCCTTGGAAACCATGAACAGTATCGACTTGAATATCAATATAATTAAATTTTACTCTTCCGATTAGTTTATCTATGATCTTCACTTGAGTCCTGTAGGGAGAAACAATTCCAACTTCAATTTTCTTATCAATTTCCCTATCTATCTCAGAAAGCATTGATACTAGCAAAATAGCAGAATAAGGGTGTGCATGACTTTCATCAATAAGGCGAGAATGATAAATCTTACCTCCTAACAAAGGGAAACTGATTAAATTAATGTGGGAGATATTCAACCCAGATAGCACAATTTTTTGGGCACTTTCTGTTATTCGATCATGTTTTAATTTCTTATCATAGTATAAATTAGAGTAAATTTCACCTATAGGGGTTATACTGCGATATTGATTATCTAAATATTCTACCCGTAATTTACTTGTATCAATTTTTTGAAGAGATTGATCAAAAGTATTTATATCAACCATTTTGTAAATGTTCTCCCCATCTAGTTTTTTTTCCATATTTTTTAACTCTGAATAATCAATTTCAATTTGTTTTTCATTTTTCGATTTTTTATTATTATTAGTGAAACTATAAATTGGAGGTATCTGAAAAGGATCACCTGCAATTATGAACTTACACTTACTATTAGTATCTGATGCTTTATATAGGATGTAGTTGATTAACTGAATATTCATCATGGAAGCTTCATCTAGTATAATATAATCCCATTTTCTTGACTCAAAGTTCATATCCTTGTACCCATCATAAGAAAAACGAATTGCAGTTGTTATGATAACTTTATGGGCTGAGTTGTAATTGTTAGAGCTATTGGTAATCTTATTCTCATTTATAATCTTTGAAGAAACAGAGTTACCAAATCTAGTTAACCAATCATAATTATCAGTCTTTTCTGTAATTTTTTTAAAGATCTCATCACAGGCAGTATTTGAAAAAGACATTGCTAAAATGTTAACATCATCATTAGCATTAATATATCTATTAATTTTTTCAGCAATGTTTGTAGTTTTGCCAGTGCCTGGAGGTCCAAAAACAAAAGTAATAAATGGGAGATTATTTTTAAAAGAGAATTTTGAAGACAAGTTTAAAAGAGAATATGCTTCTAACAACTTATGTGATACATCAGTATAATCTTTGAATTTTAATTTATATGTACCTTCCATTGATTTATCAATTAAAATTTGTTTTTCTTTATCAGACAGACAATTTTTGAACAATACCTCTACTATGTTATCCTTAAAATTTACTCCCAGAATCTCGTTTTTTAACTCTCTTTCAGGGAAACCATAACAAAATACCACTTCTTTTGCTGTTTCATAGCTTTGAATTAGATAGCTATGAGGATTTTTCAAGGTTAGTAACTCACCATAATTATTTACCTGACAGTTTGAAAACTTTACTTGTCCAACTCTTTTGCCATTAGAATTAGAACCTGTACTGCAATCAGCTTTGGCAATCATATTTAGCCACCCATAAGTATATTCATCAAAATCTTCTAAGTGAGTAAATTTTGGTTCTTCTTGTTTTGTTAAGAGATCTCTTTTTAGTCTTTCGTTATTAATAAAAACATCTTTCTCCTCAGGAGTTTCATAAAAGGCATCTGCTTTTAAGGTTGTCTCTAAGTCGAATAGCTTTTCTTGATTTTCTTCTTTTCCATCAATTTTTAATTCTCTCTTATAATTTTTATTAGTCAAAATTTTGATGTTAGAGATTTTTAATCCATTTTGTTTTAACAAATCGAAAATCTTAATTGAAATTGCATTATTAGATTCAACACCGTATTCTTTAAAAATTTCAATGAAATGTGCATGATTTAATTCTTCAGATAATATGTATTCCACAGAACTGAGATTGATTAGTTCGTCAAACTTTCCATCTAACCCATTTGGAAGTATCTTTATCTCAGACAATAAAGCCAGATAATTATCAGAATTATATGCCCAAAATATTGGATATAATTCATCTTTATCGTCAGAAGTTGTTAATTGCTTAAAGAGTGAACTCCAGAACTGATGTTTATCTATATTTAAAGGATATTTTGATCTGTCGAATATATCTCTTAAAACTAGAACAAACTCTTTACCAATTTTAGAAAAAATCTCATCATTACCTCTTATGGCAAGTTGGACTCTCCCAACATCAATTTTAAAATTAGCATTTATTAGGAAGTTATACTTTGTTTTAGTCTCAGTAGGTACTGTTACCCATATCTTTTGCTGAGTTTTAATGTTGCCAAAACCATTACTGGAATAAGCAAAGAGCAATTTAAAATTAGTATGTTTGATTAAAACAACTTCTTCATGATTGTTTAATTTGTGTAGCTCAAGATGATCTTTTACAATGACCTCTGTCCTATTTAATTCATAAAGTTTATTCTCAACTTTAATCTTATTAATAGCGTTTGAAAATATAAGTAAGTAGGAAATATTCTCAATAAACTTTTCTAAGATATCTCTGAAAGGTATATTTTCATTAAGTTTTAACCTAATCATTGTTTCAGTAATTTCTAAATTATCGTTAAAGTCATCAATAACTTTTGGATAACAACCTCCTATAACTTTCAGATGAATATCTTGAGAGTGAATTTCCGGCTCATCACATATTAAATAAACGCTCTTGAAACCTAAACCAAATTTACCGGTAATTTCCCTTGAATCACTCTTTTTAGAATAATCTAACATAAGAATATTAAGCAAATCATCTTTAAACTCTGCTACCTCTTTATTAGATGATTTATGTTGGTTTATTAATCTACCATTGTGGACTATATCAATAATATTTTTATTGGTGTTTAATTGGAAGAAATTACTTGATTGATCTATTCCTAATGTTACATTTTTTTCGACACAAGCATCATCAGCATTCTGAAAGAGTTCAAAGAGAACTGAGTTTACTGAATATTGACTTTTTAATAATTTATCCTTTATCCCGGTTAAAATTATCTCGCGAACAATTTTGTTCTTTTCTAAATGACTGATTGCTTTTATTATCAAATCATCTTTATGTTTCAAAATAGAATCCTTTGACTCTATTTCTTCGAACTCTTTTCTCGAAAGAATGTCTTCATCTTTAAACAAATTATCAATTTCTACATTTTTCTTTTTAGCAAATTGCCTAAACAGAGAAAGTATACGGTTTTTCACTTGAAACTGGACATACTCAATATTTGCTTTGTTTTTATTAATAGATTTTTCAAAGAGACTTCTTAAATTATCAGTATCGATTGAAAATTTATCATCCATTCTTTTTAAATTTTCAAAAAATTCCACTATATTGTTAATCAAAATAGAGTTAATATTTTCATCATCTTTTATTGTTAACTTGTTAAGCCCTAAAGTTATCTGATTATCTTTAAGATTATCTCCTTTTATATAAAATATTGATTTTTCTTTTCTATCCGGTTTGAATCTTTGACCCAATATGTTTAAGTATAAGCACTCATCTTCTTTCATGCTGTAAGATGGGATAAAATCCAGTTTTAGTATGAAATCATTAACTATCATTTTTTGATAGTATGAGGCTTGATTATAATTATCAAGATATAACTCTGCTCTGGATATTTGATTCCTTTTACCTATCAATGATAGAAACACGCCTAAGATAAATTTACTTGCCTTATGTTTTTTTATCAACATATCACAATATTCAAGCATATCTAGACTATTAAAATTTTGACTCCTGTTATCATAATCAAAGTCATAAATATCAGTGCATATACCTTCAATATTTGCATTAACTAATATCACCTGATATTCATAGTTTACTATTGATGAATCTACTACTATATTGTTATCAAACATCAGTTCAGTAATACTTTTCCATTGATTTATTTTATTAATTAACATTAAGGACTTGAAGTTTTTTATACTAATATTTTCCAAAAATCTAAAATGTGATTTGAAAAATTTTAAATGAAGTTCTTTCGAATCATTTTCATACAAAACATTTAGAATCTTAATAATATCATTTGTTGGAGGATTTTGTGAGAAAAAAGATGGAAAGATGTATTTTTTAGCATATATCGGATTATCTTTATTAGTATTTTGAAAGCAACGGACTGCTGGATTAAAACTTGTAAAATTATCTAGTAATTCATTTACCGTACATATTTCATCTTTTGCCAAGCTATAATGAGAAACTTTCTTTATCATATTACCTAACAACAAATAAAAATGTTCATCGTTTTTAAAAATCGATTTAAAAGAATGTAACACTTTTGTTTTATGTTTAAATTCATAACTTTCTATATCCTCAAGATTAAAGATCTTATCTTGTTTGTGATATTTGTTATAATCAGCTAGAATTGTATTAAAATCATGCTGAAGATTCTTTTTATCCGATATATCATATATTGATTTTGGAGCAACTCGTATTTCATTACTAATTTTTATCCAACTCTTTTCAAGAAGAAGTTTATCAATTTCTTCATCAAAGTCATATTTTATCATATTGCCTAAAGTTTCTGCGATTACTTCAAAGTTATCTGATGGCACTTCTCTTTTTAGAAGAGTTTTAATAAGCTCATTTTTACTAAATTCTTTAATTCCTATATTTTTTAATACTTGAGAGTAGTTATCATCTTCAAAAATATATTTATTCTCTTGAGGTAAACCTTGATCATTTTTGCAATTTACTAAGTAATATATATCAATGTTCTCAAGAACTATATTTACTTTATTTCCACAAGTATCTTTAAAAATAGGTAGATATATAAGCTCTCTACAAACAGGAATTCTACTATATAAAATTTTTAGATAATCATCTTCTATAGCAATTTCACAACGACCTGACTCTCTTTTTAACAAAAGTGGGGGAAGAGAATCATTCATCATTTTTGCATTAAAACTATCCATTTGATTTTGATTAGCTTCTGCAAAAACCTCGATTACTAAATCTTCGTCTAAGAATGAATTCAATTTGCAAGCTAAATTATACCAAAAATCATCTTTCTGATACAAGTATATCTTTTTGCTATTATCTTCCCTATTTCCATAGAAGAGCTTACGGATTAATTTAGGCATTTGTGTATTATGATTGGGATTGCTAATCATCACTTTTATCAAGTCTATTCTGCTAGTAAATTCTCCCATTTGATTATCGATTAAACTGAGAAGCTCAACTAGATCTAGAGAAGCAGATTTCACGCATGTTAATATCTTTAAATATGTATTTGGAATTTCAGGGGTATCAAACATAACTTTCCATAGTTTTAAATCAATAAAACATGCTTCGATGGTTTTTATTAAATTACCTTCAGAATTGTTTGTTAGCACAAACTTAAAATCATTGAGCTCAGAGAGTGAAAAAAATCTTCTTGTTAAATCTGAAGCTGTTAGTTCAATGATTTTCAGGGACTTTGTCTTTTCATCTTTATTCTTTTCTGGTAACAATTTATATAACTCTATAGCAAACTTTGTACTTGCATGAGTTTTGTTGTTCTCTAGCCATGCGAGAATTTCTAGACTAGTTTCAGGCGATATATTAGCTTGATTATATTGCCTAGATACATCGACAGCATCTTTAATAAAAAGATAATCTGCAAAATACCTGTTAATTTTAATCAAATCTTTGCTATCCCCAAATCCACAATTTATCATTCTATGCGGAGTAAATTCAAAAATTTTATTGATAACTTGTTTTTTTGCTAAAATAACGCTATCTATTGCCCCTTCTTTTATCAATTTAAAAATTTCTAATTCTGCTTCTTTACCCTTATCTCCAAGGTTATCTTTAGTTAAATCAAGCAAATTACCAAACAATTCAGAATCCTCTTCAAACAATTTAAAGTTTATTTCCCAAACCTGTTTTAACATCTCAAGCGTCCATTTATCTGCCATGCGATTAGTAAAGCTTGGAAGAGTATCTTGAATCATAATGTGATTTTCTAGAAGTATTTTAAGACTAGGTATAAGTTTTATTTTCTTATGAATTTCCTGGCTAATTAGGTAGAATCTTTTTTCATTTTGAAGTAGTTCTACTACTGATTCATCAACTTTCTTCCTGATTATTAAATTGTAATTGCTACAAACACTTTTAATCGGATCAAAGCCAAACAATACTGTCATCTTGTCAAAATGCCTTTCTAATATTTTAAGTAACTGTGACACTTGGTCAACATCGAATTTCTTTGTTTGATATAAATCATAAATAGCAGGTAATAGAAGTGGCAACATTATTTTATCTGCAATATGACTATTCCATTGATGATCTACAAAACTTTTATTTTTAGCAGGATCGTGATTATTATTTACAAACTCAACTTTTGTTCTTCCGGAATCTACTTTAAAATACCCATGAAAATTTATCCCAACTGATAAATTCGAAGAATAATAAAGATAGCTCATATCAGTAAGTGGAAGATAAGAACAGTAATTAATTCTGACAGTATGTTTTGAATATTCTGCGGGAAAAAGTACTATTGATACAGCTGCTTCTTCATAAACTGTTTCTTTTCTCCCTTCAATATTTAGCCATTGATCTGATTTCTTAATCTCATTCCCTATAGAAGTATCATCTAAAGCGTAAATAAGGTTATAGGTTAACTCGTCATTATTAATTAAAATAGTGTTTTGTTTAGGAAAGACATCTCGGCTAGCATCTGCAATTTTGGGAAAGCAAACTTTTTTCTTTTCGATTGATTTAAAGGCATCAATCTCTTTTATATCTCCAAAGAATATCCTCTTAATACTAGACATCATTGTTAGCACATTAACTATCTCTTCTTGATTGTTAGATTTGAAAAGTTCATTAAAAAAACTTGTGCCCTCTCCCGGTTTTTCTGAAGTTATACAATATTCAGATTTTATATTATTATCTCTGAGGGGGATTAATACATAAAACCAATTATCATAAGCTTTAATCAGGGGATTCAAAACTTCTGAGATTATCTGAAAATCATTACTATCACCTCCATCTTGCCATTCGGGATATTGTCCTTTTTCTTGATTTGCCCTATCTTTATCTGTTAACTCCCAAGGATTAATAAAATCATAATTTCTATAGTTATTTTTACTATCAATGATTTGTATAACATTATTGGAATACCAAAAGAAAGCTTCACACCAGTGGAATATACTTTTTAATCCTAAGCCAAATTTCCCTATTTTATTCTCTTGGGATTTATCATCACTCCAGATTGATGCGATATTGATTAAATCTCTATTGGTAAATTCACCATTGTTAAGGACTAAAAGAGACTTTGATTTCAGTAAAGGATGTTTGCATTCAGGAAAACCCTCAGTCATAATAAAATACATATCTGAAGCTTCAGCATCATTGGCATTTTGAATCAACTCTTTTATAACCGGAAATCCATCCTTATACTTCTCATTAATGATATTTCTAATCTGTGTCCAAATATTATAGGATGAAGAATAGTTGAAATTTGACATATTACCTCCTTTACATTTCTACTTTCATAACCTCTTAAAATCTATTTTCTCATTTTATATACACTTTTCTCAGCAAATAGTGTCGAGTTTAAATATATGATAATATGTTTTAATTACATGTTAATAATTGCTTAATACAAAAACACACTATTCTAATTAAAATGTCAAGCAAAAAGATAATAATGAGGAAAAATATTTTTTGGAGACTGTTCAACCATCAAGCCAACTTATCCTTTAGCTTATCCTTATAGAAGTCTATAATATTGCACATCTTTAGGTTTTCTCAACATTTTTATAATATTTGTTTATTGGTAACAAAGCATCTTCTGTCGGACGGTGGAGATTCTCTCCGCCCCACCAACTAGCAAGCCCTCCCCCATTAGCTTATCTTTGAAAAAGTCAATCATATTACCTATTTTTAGGTTTATTGACTTGTATAATGATTATTTATTGGTAACAAAGCCTCTTCACTGGGAATGCGGATGACCACATCCGCTTCTAAGCGATAGCTTGGAAAGGAAACTTGAGTATTCTCCAGGTTATTAGTAGGCTTTTTCCAAAGCCGAGGCGGAGAGAATCTCCACCGTCCGACAGAAGAGGCTTGTTTCCCGCACTTGCACTAAGCTAAAGAGCATGAAGCTTCCAAGCGATAGCTTGGAAAGGAAACTGGAGTATTCTCCAGTTATTAGTAGGCTTTTTACAAAGCCTAGGCGGAGAGAATCTCCACCGTCCGACAGAAGAAGCTTCTTTCCCGCACTTGCACCTTTTGGCAAAGCCTATCACATTCAATTTAACAATTCAACAATTCAACAGATCAACATTTCACAAATCAACAATTCAACAATTCAACAATTCAACATTATATATCCTGCGGGTCTTTTTTTAGTAAGTGAGGCTTCATTAGGAGTTTAGCATATTGAGCTCTTGTATAAGCCCAAGGGTCCTTGCTATTTTTCCGATTCATGCTAGCTTGGAAATCGGAGATGGAATCAAATCCTTTTTTATCCATCCAGGCTTCCAAATCGGATAATATCTTATTGATATGAGAAATCCCGTGTCTGTAAAGAACACTAACAATCTGGACAGCATCAGCTCCAGCCAAAATCATTTTAATTACATCACTAGCGTTAAATATTCCTCCACTACTACAAATATTTGTGTTAATTTCTTGAGAGAGAAGTCCGGTATAACGAAGAGTAGTTCGATTATCTTGTGGTCTGCTTAAATTAAAAGGGAAAGAGTGTTGAAGTGTATCGATATTAATATCAGGTTGGAAGAAGCGATTAAAGATGACCAGACCTGCAATCCCTGTTTTACTCATCTCTTTAATTACATGCAAGGGGTTGGTATAATTGCTACTCAATTTTACAGAGATGGGAATAGTGAGTTTAGAAGTTAACTCTTTTAGGATCTGAATTTGTTCCTCTTCAATACTAGCTCCACTTATGGAAAAGTCTTTAGGTACTGAATAGAAATTTAATTCAAGTCCATCTATACCGGTCTCAGCCATTCTTTGGGCATAGTCAAACCAGATTTCTTTAGTAACAGCGTTCAGACTTCCTATAACCGGGATCTTAACAATCTCTTTAGTTTTCTTGAGCCAATAGAGATGTTCATTAGGTCCAATGTCTTTCATTTCAGGAAAAACGGTTATCATCTCTGCATGCCTTTCATTCACACTTTCTCTTACTAGCTCATCTTGATAGCGTTCTAGTTGGATTTGTTCTTCAAAGAGGGATTTTGCAACTAATGCAGAAGCTCCGGAATTTTCTATTTCACGAATTGTTTGTAAATTAGCTGTGAGACTACTTGCTCCTACTATAATAGGATTTTTGAGCTTTAAGCCCATATATTCTGTGGTTAAATTTGCCATCTTATCTCCTTTATCATTTTTTTATTGATAGAGATAATATAATAGAAATATCATGATTTTGCAAAGGTTTTTCCTTAAGAAAGCTTTTTTCTAACTTTTCCCTTGTCTTGCATGGGGCATCTCTCGATTCTTTCCTACTGTGTCCGACTGTAGAGACTGTTCAAATTAAATAATTTATATTCAATACTTTAAATTTTTAAAGAGAACAATTAGTGCACACTTTTAATTTATTACCCTTATTTTTGAAATTGACTTATTGCTTGCATGCAGGACAATATCAAAAATATTTTAATAAGGCCTCTTAAATCCCGAAGGGATGCTGATATAATAGGCAGGGTTCGAAGACCCTGTATAAGAATCCCCCATAAACCTAAGCCCAGGAGGGGTGATAATCTACAATACCTGCTAAAAAAAATATTATCGCCCCTGTAGGGCTCATCTTTGGTTGGGAACTCGGTACAGTGTCTTCGAGCACTGCCTATTATATTTTCATCCCTTCGGGATTTTTAAGAATTTCCAAGCTATCGCTTGGAAGCGGATGTGGGCATCCGCATTCCCAGTGAAGAGACTTTGTTACCAATAAACAATCATTATAAAATGTCAAAAAAAACATGAAGATGGGCAATATTATCGACTTCTTTAACCCGAATGGTGCAGTAGAACTTTGATGAAGAGTGCTAGATTCTTTTGCAAAAGTAACTTCCATAATTCTCCCAAATATATATATTATATGCCTTTTATGGATGCCCCCCCCTGTGTCCTCCTCAAAGAGGGGGATTTTGCTAGAAGAATCTGCACTCTTCCTTAAAATTCTACTGCATCATCCGGGTTAAAGACGCACAGAATCTATCTTTGTTTCCATTCACAATATAATTCGTGTGAAGAATCTCTTTTCTTCTTTTAAACTCTGTGCAACTTTGTGTTTACCTGTGTGAAACTCTGTGTTAAGGACTTTCTTCTTCTTCGTGCAATTCGTGTAATTCGTGGATAGGCTTTCTTCTTCTTCTTTTTTGTGTTCTTTGTGCCTTAGTGGATAGATTATATCTGCCCCTTCCGACCTTGGTCGCTAGTTTAACCCAAATAATGCAGTAGATCTTTGAGAATAGCACTATATTCTTTTGCAAAAGTAACTTCCGTAATTCTCAGGAATATATATATTATATGCCTTCAAA
>JAEKNW010000044.1 GCA_016838885.1 Candidatus Cloacimonadota bacterium | reverse complement strand
GGCATATAATATATATATTCCTGAAAATTATGTAGCTTACTTTTGCAAAAGAAGATAGTGCTATTCGCAAAGGTCTACTGCATTATTTGGGTTAAACCCACTATTTACATCTAATTGATTGTCGCCCCTCCGGGGCTTAGGTTTGTGGTGGATTCTTACACAGGGTCTTCGAACCCTGCCTAGCATATCTGCATCCCTTCGGGATTTAAGAGGCCCTGTAAAATATTAATGATATTATCCTGCATGCAAGCAATAAGTCAATTTCAAAAATATGGGTAATAAATAAAAAGTGTGAACTAATTGAGCCATTTTAAAAATTAAAGTATTTAATATCAAGCGACCTATCCAATAATCACCTCTTAATCACAGAGGGATGGTGCAAGGGGCTCCTCTGGAGCTTAGGAGGAAGGTTTGGCATCTCCTATCTACACTGGTATCGTCCTTCTGGAGCTTAGTGATTGATAACTTCTTGACAGTTATAAGAGGTTATTAAAAGTAAAAAAAAGTAGTAGTGGGTAAAAATGGAAAAAGAGATAATTAGAAAGAAGATATTAGAAGAGATTGAAAATACAGAGAAATTAATAGACAGATATACAGAGGGATCAAAGCCCATAGCGCCAGATAATGCCTATGGGAGATTATCACGAATGGGTGCAATAGTCGATCAAAGTATGATAAAAACATCATTATCAAAAGCGAAGATAAGATTAGGGAAATTACAAGAGGTAATGACAAAAATAGATACTCCAAGCTTTGGGATCTGTTTAAGATGTTGCAATCCGATTCCTTTAGCCAGGTTATTAATGGTTCCCGAATCACAAGTTTGTGTTAAGTGTGCTAAGTAACTAGATGAAATGTCCATTATGCCAAACTGAAAACAGTAATTATTATTCTGATCACTATTTCTACTGTAACAAGTGCCAGGCAGTTTATTTAGATAAAGAAAGTTATCTTGATTCTGCCAAGGAGAAAGCCAGATATTTAGAGCACAATAACGATGTGAATTGCCTAAAATATCAGAAATTTGTTTCTCCTATCACAGATTATATTTTTGCTAATTATGGCAAAGCTGACCTAGGATTAGATTTTGGTTCAGGAACAGGTCCTGTTATCTCCAAGATATTAACTGATAAAGACTATAATATTAAGCAATACGACCCTTTCTTTTCTCATGACAAAAGTTTATTAGATCAGAAATATGATTATATTGCCAGTTGCGAAGTAGTTGAACATTTCCATAATCCTAATAAAGATTTCTTATTACTAAAAAAACTCTTAAAAAATGGTGGTAAACTTTTATTGCAAACCCACATTTATGATGAGAATAAAATCAACTTTAAAAATTGGTATTACCAAAATGACCTAACTCATGTCTTTATTTACCAATATAATACAATAAAGTATATAGCTGCTCAGCTTGGTTTCAATATCTTGAAATTAGATGAGAGATTTATTGTTTTGGAGAAGCCCCTTCCTTAGGAATAGAAAGGGGCTTGGTTATCTAGTTTATAGTTTTAGCATTCCCATATTGGAAATAGTATCAGAATCCGGATCTTGGCCTTCCTTTTCTGCTTGGGTGGAGCTATTGATTAGCTCACCCTTATTGATTGAAGTTTTGAGTTCAACTAAGCCATAAAGAGAGTCTGGAGCATAGATTTGACCATAGTTTTCTAAAATATCAATCTTTTCATAGAACATATCCGGATCAATTTTATCTTCAAAGCTAAGAACACCTTTATTGATAATGAAATATGCTTCTTTAGCGTATTGAAGCTCCAGTTGAGTGAATTTCTTTTCTCCACTATTTATTAGTAGTTTCCCCTTATAAGAAGTTATAGGAATATCACTATCAATAATCTTAATCAAAGTATCGATAATATTCTTATTAGCCAGAATTCTTTTACATTTGAGAATTTTACCCATTCCGGCCTGGATATCAGCTTCGGTAACATCTTCTGTAAAAATAATTGAACCATGAGAAAAGATGTTTTCTTTATTCATTCTTCTAACTTGAATTGAATCTAATTGAGTCAGACTTCTAAGAATTTTGCAGTTATCAGGAACTACTCTTAAACTACCTTGAACTTTAGCAATTGACTCAAATAGAGTTTGATATTTTTCTCTGATAGACGCAGAACCCATAAGAGATATTTCTTTAATTTTCTTGCTAAATAAATCTATATCAAGATCATCTAACATTGCAATACTTCCCATAATTTCCAGAGTTACGCCATCTTTCAGACTATTTAAATAACTGTTAGTGATTTCTTTACTTCCCTGAATAGAGATTCTGTCATGAGAAATCTCTCTGATAACCCCGACATTCTTGATGATTTTGCTTTTTAAATGTCCTATTAAATCTTTAGGAGCATTTACCACGCCAATGTTGTAGATACCGGCTATTTTATCTTGGAGCAATTCAGGAGTTACATCATCAGCAATGCTAAGTACCCCAACTACGACACTCTTCAGTGGGGTCGCAATAGTCTCTAACATGATCTTATTGATTTCTAAGTTTCCTACTTCTAATTGATAATCTTCAGGAATCTCTTCTACCATCCCCGTATTAGTAATAGCAATATCTGAGATTAAACTTTTTACTCTATTTGAATAGATCACAATGCCTGTATTACTAATTTGTGATATATTTTTTAAGGTCTCTTCATCAGCAAATCTTAAATCAACAGCACCAATATTTTTTATCTTTTTCATTTTATTCTCCTTTATCTCCAGATGTGTTTTTCTTCTCTGATTTTTTCTAGTTCTTCTAGTTCTTCTTCTGATAATTTCTCAGCATTTTCACTCGTTTTGAATGGAATCAAATGCATGATAATCCATTCCCCTAAAGATAATAATTTTGTTTCCATAAGCAGTTACCTACCTTTTCTCTAAGTCTTCCTAAAGCTTTCTGGAGTTTCCACCTCACTGTCGAAGGGGATAGCTCCATTTCCTCAGCAATCTCCTGGGATGTCATTCCCAACCAGTATTTACTATATACTATCTTGCCTTCATCTTCAGGTAATTCATCAAGTAACTTTTCAACTTGGGTTGTGAGTAATATCTTGTCTTCATAACTACTTGCTATCTCAAGTTGGATGTTTTCGACTCTTCTTTTTCTCTTCTTATCGATAAGAATGTTTTTTATTACAGTAAAAAGCCAGCATCTAATTTGACTGGGAGTTAGTCTGGAAAGAAGAAGATGATTATTGATAATCTTAATATAGCAATCTTGCCCGATATCATCTGCAAGATCTTTGTCGTGCGCTATCGACAAAGCATAATCTGCTATCAAATCAGAATATTCAACTATTATCTCTTCTATTTTATCCATTTTCTATCTCCTTTTCATAAACTAAGACGAATAACTACATGGAAGTGTTGGTAATTTTTTTATTTTTTTAACCCGAATGGTGCAGTAGAGCTTTAGTAATACTTCGCTAATACATTCTACATAGCTTACTACTTCGCTAAAGCTATGTAGTATGTATAAGCGAAGTAGAAAGCTATGTATCACAGGCGAAGAGTGCAGATTCTTTTAGCAAAATCCCCTTCTTTGAGGGGGACACAGGGGGCATCCATAAAAGGCATATAATATATATATTCCTGAAAATAATGTTGCTTACTTTTGCAAAAGAAGATAGTGCTATTCGCTTTTTCCCTAAATTCTACAGCATTATTGGGTTTAAAAGACAAACTTTAGCGAATTATACCTTAATAACAAAAAGAAACTATTTATCTTTCTTCCTAATTAATTTAATATCTCTGTCTAAAATCTTAGAAAACTTTCTCTGACCTGCTAAATTTAAGTGATCAGAATTATTGAATTCTTGATATCCAAATCTTTCATCTTGAGCATAATTTAAGAATTCAACATTGCTATTAGCAATAGCTAATGAATCTAATATCTCATTTGTACTTTTAACCTTAACTGGATTTATTTCATTGAAATAGAAGTCTGTAAAAGGGGTAATTACAAAAAATACAGTTATCTCTTTATCTTTGGCATAATTAATTATATCAGTTAAATGTTTTAAGCTTTTACTAAAATCTAAAGAACTATTTTCATGCCGATTACTAGCTTTAATTGCATCTTTTTTTAAATAATCAATATTCCTTATGTTATTATTAGATATATCAGCACCATATCGGTTACAAGTGATATTATTTTTATTATATATGTTATATTTTATAATAGATTCTACTGTTGGTTTTATTCCTTTATTATATGTTATTAAATACTTTTTAAAATCAAACTGATCAATTATTTCTTTTCCAATATCATGATAACGAAGATAATCATATTTTACTAAGGCTTCTGCCCCAGTATTTGGTATTGCGTATAAGGAAAAATAGGAAATTGATATTATAATAGTTTTTAAACTCTGAAAATTATTAGAATATTTTGTTAATAATAAGTTGTCAAAATATAAAGATTGACCAGAGGATGCTAAAGAAAATGATTTGTTTGAAATATCTTCTGGATTTATTGCACATAGAGCATGTGAAGAACCAAAGATAAGTAAATCAATATTTTTACCATTTGTTTCAATATAGTTTTTCTTGAATGTATAATTATTCGGTATTATTCTGTGTTCTATTTCGCAAAAAAGCAGAATTAGTAAAGGTAAAAGTCCAAACAAGAGTGTTTTATGTAAGAAATGTTTCACTAATACTCCTAAAATTGAAAATAAATAAACTCTTGCTCTGCCCCGGCAAAAGTTACTATTAAAATTAGTAAAAGGTAATAAGCTAGCCATCTAAGCGGTCTGTACTTTGCGGAATGACTGAATTCTAAAGCATGTTCTTTTCCTCTGTTAACCCATTCTATAATAATAAAAATAATTATAAACAATATTACTTTTTTATTCAAGTCTTCTATATCCTTAATCGGATTAATAACTTCAAACTGAGTAAATACTCTTATTAAATAGATTATTGCATCCTTAACTGTATTTGATCTGAAAAATACCCATCCTAAAGTTGTTAATGTGAAAGTAACTAATATACTAAAAAAGTCTCTTATGTTTGGGAATATTTTATTTTCTGCCACTGTATCAGTATGTTTTCTATTTTTATTTACTAGCATTAAAGGTATAAGGTATACAGCATTCAATAATCCCCATATAATAAAAGTCCAGTTTGCACCATGCCAAAACCCACTAAATAAGAAGATAATAAATATGTTCCTAATTTGTTTAGACTTCTTTACTCTACTGCCTCCTAAAGGTATATATAAATAATCCCTAAACCATGTTGATAAAGAGATATGCCACCTTCTCCAAAATTCTCCAATATCTCTGGAAAAATATGGGAATGCAAAGTTTTTCATTAGACGAAAACCGAATAATCTAGATGTTCCTATAGCTATATCTGAATATCCTGAAAAATCACCATAAATTTGTAGAGCAAAAGAAACTGCTCCAATGATTAAGGGTATTGAAGATAATTCTGTATAATTATCAAACACATTATTAACTATTTTAGCACAATTATCAGCAATAACCATTTTTTTAAATAATCCCCATAATATCTGCCTTAACCCGTCAACTGCTTCTTTATATTCAAATTTTCTTTTTTTATAGAACTGGGGTAAAAGATTTGTAGCCCTTTCAATTGGCCCTGCTACAAGCTGTGGAAAAAAACTAACAAATGCAAAAAAGGCAATGAAGTCTTTAGTCGGCTCAAGTTTTCTTTTATAAACATCAATTGAATAACTGAGAGTTTGAAATGTGTAGAAAGATATTCCTACCGGTAGAACAATTTTTAATCTGCTAGCCTCAATGTGTTGTCCAAATAGAGTAAAAGCATCAACAAAACTTTCCATAAAAAATTATAGTATTTAAATAACATTAAAAAACCAATATTTACAACAATACTAATAATTAGATATAATTTCCTTCGATTGGGATTATTCTCATCTTTAAGACCTAAACCAACAAAAAAATCAACAAATGAACTAAATGCTATTAAAAATAAGAATCTCCAATCCCACCAACCATAAAAAACATAGCTTGCAGCTAATAATAAGCTATTTTGGATTTTAAGTCTTTTATTAGTGATAAACCAATAAAGAACAAAAACAATGGGTAAGAATATTAAAAACTCTATTGAATTAAAAAGCACTAATTCACCTCAAAACATTATTTATGCTATTTTCATATTACAACTACCTAAAATATACCTAATTAAATTTAATTGATAATATAAAATCATAGTTAAAACTAATAAGTAGTGAACACTTTTATCGTCAAGAATTTTGTTCACTTTCTCTCTTATTGATTTCTTGTTTTTTAGTCTATTGGCATCTATTGGGGGTACATTCGTTTTCCATTAGGCTGATGGCTAATAGAGATGCATTGGTGAAGTAAAAAAGGCCAGGTAATTACTAGATTGAGGAGAAATATCTATTCTTAACCAGGAACAGGGATGTCCGCATCTGCATCATTCGGGTTTAAGGAAAGAAATTATATTGCATATCTTCAGGTTTTCTTGACATTTTATAATGATTGTTTATTGGTAACAAAGCCTCTTCACTTGGAATGCGGATGCCCACATCCGCTTCCGAGCGATAGCTTGGAAATTCTTAATAATCCCTTCGGGATTTAAGAGGCCTTATTTAAATATTAATGATATTGTCCTGCATGCAAGCAATAAGTCAATTCAAAAAGTATAGGGTAATAAATAAAAAGTGTGCACTAATTGAGCCCTTTTAAAAATTAAAGTATTGAATATCATTTAGTTTATTTGAACAGTCTCTTCGTCTGGAGCCTGTTCTAGCATCAAGCTCTACTTGCCACTTACCTCCAGAATCTAACCAATCTGTCAATTTCCTGCTAGCTGAAACGAGGGGATATGGACTGGTGCCCGCTGTTCCACAGAAGAGGTTTGGTATCTAGTATCTACAAAGGTTTCGCTCCTCTGGAGCTGGAAGAATGAACTATCTCTTACTTCTTAACCAAATCTTAACAATCTACTTATAAGGGATTAACATAAAAAACGTATAAACAAGTGAAACAAAAAAAATAATTGGAGTAAAACATGAATTTATCCAGAAAATTTATCATTTTAATGTTGTTAGTCGTTGCCCTTCCTTTTATCCTTGGTGCTGTAGAGACCAAGCTTGAGATGGAGTTATGGAATCGTATGTCTTATGTAGATGATGGTAGTGAAGCAGATCCTGAAACTTCTTTCTCAGTAGAAAGAGGTTATTTCACTTTAAAACCAACTTTATCAGATAATGTAAGTGCCAGATTTACTTTAGATTTCTTCTCATCAGATAAGGACACTAATGGTGCCGGACTTAAGATGAAGTATGCTTTTTTAGATTTTAAAAACATTTTACCTCTTCCAAAATCAACATTATCAGTTGGTTTAACCAAGAATTACTTTGGTTATATCTATGACTGGAAATATGAAACCATCGAAAAAGATCCTGCAGATTTATGGAAATTTGCTTCCAGTACAGATTATGGTATCGTTTTATCAGGCCAAGTTCCTGCTGCTAAATTATCATATAACCTTGGTGTATATAATGGTGAAGGTTATAAGAAAAGTGGAAGTAAAGTTAATACTGAATATGCTTACTTAGCAAATGTAAGAATTAAACCTGTTGAGATGTTAGAGTTGGGCGGTACTTTCTCTATGAATACAAACAAAGCTGCAAGTATCGAAGAAATTGTTGATGAAGACGGTACCGGCGAATATATTGATAATCCTGATCATGAAGCTCATACTTCTTTTGCAGCTTTAGCAAAATTCAAAATGAGTGGCGTAACGCTTTTAGGTCAATTCTTAGGAAAAACAGTTGAATTAGATAATGATGATGATGCAGAAGATGTATCTTCTCAAGCTATTTCAGTATTAGCTATGTTCAACTTAAAAGATGTAGCTGATCTTAATATGGATCTTGTTGGACGTTATGACATGTATGACCCAAATACTGATAATGACGATGATGGCAAGAATTTAATGTTATTTGGTGTTAACTACAATATTCAAAAGAATGTTCAACTTCAAGCCAACTATCAAATCACTTCTTTTGAGGCTGAAGGTGCTGAAGATGAATCTCAATTTATGCTTCAATTACGTTATAAGTTCTCTAATCTTTTAAACTAACTTAAATATTTCTTAGGAGAAAAAATGAAATTAACAAAAGTAATCTTAGCTCTAGTAGCAATTTTAGCAATAGCAATGTTTGTTGGTTGTAATAACCAAAATCAAGAACAAACCGGCTCAACTTTAGAAGGTAAAATCACTATGTCCGGCTCAACTACAGTATTACCTATAGCTCAAGCTTGTGCTGAAGAGTTTATGAACCAAAATCCAAAAGTAAATATCTCAGTAAGAGGTGGTGGTTCATCTATCGGTATCAAAGATATCATGGCTGGAACAGTAGAGATTGGTAATGCTTCCCGTGATGCTAAAGGAAAAGAGATTAATAAAGCTAAAGAGAGTGGTATTGATCTATATCAAAATGTTGTTGCTAATGATGGTATCGCTATTATAGTTAACCCTAAGAATACTATCACTAACTTAACTCTAGAACAAATTCAAGCAATTTACACAGGTAAATATACAAATTGGAATGAGCTTGGTGGACCTGATATGAACATCGTTCTTATCTCTCGTGATACATCTTCAGGTACTTATGAAGTCTTCTATGAAATTGCAATGAAAAAACAAAATATAGTTCAGAACTGTATCATGGTTGCTTCTAATAATGCAGCAGTTACTTCTGTTAAAGATACCCCTGGTGCTATTTCTTATGCTGGTTTAGGTTACTTATCTTCATCAGTGAAACCTGTTCAAGTTAATGGGGTTGACCCAACTATGGCAAATGTTTTATCAGGTAAATATGCTGTGGCTCGTAAGTTAAACATGTACACAAATGGTGCTCCTCAAGGTATTACTAAAACTTTCATAGACTTCATACTTTCTGATGAGGGACAAAAGATAGTTGAAAAACAAGGATTTATCAAAGTAAAATAATCTACATAACCCACAATCTACAATAAATAGAAGAAACACTGAAACCCGAGATAAGATCTTCGCTCGGGTTTCTTTCCCAAAAAAAGGAAAAATCATGAAAGTATTTAAAGAGATTCTTTTTAAAGCAGTTACATATTTTGCAGCAATATTCTCAATATTGGCTCTCTTTGGGATTATTCTAACTCTCTTTATGGAGGGGATACCCATGTTCCAAGAAGTTTCATTAAGAGAATTTCTTTTTTCTTCAGCTTGGTATCCGACTAATGAACACCAAAGTTTTGGAGCTTTAGCGCTATTTTTCGGTTCTCTAGCCGTAACCATAGGGGCATTAGTTATTGCTGTTCCAATAGGCTTAGGGACAGCAGTATATATCTCGGAAATAGCAGGAAGCAGAACTAAGGAGATTATTAAACCTATGATTGAGCTCCTTGCCGGCATCCCATCTGTTGTATATGGCCTCTTTGGTATGGCTTTTCTGGCACCTTTTCTTATCAGAAACATTGGCATTGATTCCGGATTAAATATATTTACAGCTAGCATAGTCTTGGGGATTATGATTATCCCCATAATTTCTTCTATGTCTGAAGATGCTTTATCAACTGTGCCACGGGCTTTGAGAGAAGCATCTTATGGATTAGGAGCAACTAGGTGGGAAACTATTACCAGGGTTGTAATTCCGTCTGCTAAAACAGGGATTATCGGTTCTTTTGTGCTGGGCTTTGGTAGAGCAATTGGTGAGACCATGGTTGTTATCATGGTGGCAGGTGGAGCTGCTCAAATCCCAAGTTCAGTCTTTGATCCTGTTCGCCCATTAACCACATCAATTGCAGTAGAGATGGCAGAAACCGTACTTGGCTCTATTCATTTCCATTCTCTTTTTGCTTTAGCAATTATGCTTTTTATTATAACATTTATTACTAACCTTTTTACAGAGTTATTTCTCTTTAAGAAAGTGAAATAGGGGGGGATAAGTGAACAAGCGAAAACTACAAGAGATAGTGGGTGTTAATTTTTTAAGATTAGGGGTAATTTTCACAGCCTTCTTTCTCATCTCTTTTCTTTATATTATCTTTTCCAAAGGTGGTAGTGTATTAAGTTGGACATTCTTTACTGATTTCCCAAGAGAAGGTATGACTACAGGGGGTATTTATCCTGCCATAGTCGGAACATTATATTTAACTATTCTTTCAATCTTAATAGCCTTGCCTTTAGGGGTTTTTACCGCAATTTATATGGTACATTTAGCAAAGCCTTATTGGTTGATGAGGATTGTTAGAATTGCTGTAAATACTCTCGCAGGTGTACCTTCAATTATCTACGGATTATTTGGTCTTACTCTTTTTGTAAGAATAATGCAGTTGGAAGTATCACTTATTTCTGGAGCTTTAACTTTGGCGATTTTGGCACTTCCGGTGATTATTAATGCTAGTGAAGAAGCTATCAGAAGCGTACCAAGAAGCTTCAGAGAGGGTTCTTTAGCTTTAGGAGCAACAGAAAGACAGACCATTATGAGGGTAATTGTTCCAACAGCCTTACCCAATATTCTTACCGGGGCAATTATCAGTATTGGCAGGGTTGCCGGAGAGACAGCTCCAATCATGTTCACAGCTGCTACCTTCTATTCAAGAATGTTGCCTACCTCCATAAATCACGAAGTAATGGCACTTCCCTATCATATTTATGCTCTTATGACAGAGGGTTCAAAACCAGACCAACAAGTACCTATTGCTTACGGGACAGCAGTTGTCTTGTTGCTATTGGTAATGTTTGTTTCAGCAACAGCAATAATTATCAGATATAAAATAAGGAAATCAAGAAAATGGTAAAAGAATTAATAAAAACAAAGAACTTAAAGCTATGGTTTACTGATAACTATGTGCTTCATGATTTAGATTTTACAGTGTATGAGAAGAAGATAACAGCCTTAATCGGACCTTCAGGATGTGGTAAATCAACCCTTTTAAGAAGTTTTAATAGGATGAATGATTTAATCCCAGAATGTAAAATAGAGGGAGAGATTCTTTTGGAAGGACAGAATATTTATGATTCCAAGGCTGATGTTACTGATGTGAGAACTAAGATTGGAATGGTTTTTCAACGACCTAATCCTTTTCCTAAAACTATCTACAACAACGTAGCTTATGGTCTGCAAATAAGAGGAGAGAAAAGAAAATCTGTACTTGATGATGTAGTTGAGAAGAGCCTTAGAGATGCCTGGATTTGGGATGAAGTTAAAGATAGGTTACATACTTCAGCATTATCCCTTTCCGGAGGGCAACAGCAACGGATGTGTATTGCTCGGGCCTTAGCTAATCAACCAAAAGTTTTATTACTTGACGAACCAACTTCTGCTCTTGATCCTAAGTCCACTGCAAAAATAGAAGAATTATGTATTGACTTAAAAGATAAAGTAACTATTTTAATAGTAACTCATAATATTGCTCAAGCAGGAAGAATTTCCGACTATACAACCTTTATGTATCTTGGTGATATTATTGAATTTGGAGAAACAAAGCGCGTATTTACTGTACCAAAAGATAAAAGAACAGAAGACTATCTTACCGGAGTCTTTGGTTAAAAATAAATGGTGAGGAGAAAAAAAAGATGTTAACACCAAAAATAATAGATCTAAAAAAGAGTCTGATGGATATGGCTGGTTATATTCAGAAGATGATTGAGTTGTGTATTACTTCAATGGAAGATATGAATACAATTATTCTTGACGATGTAGCATATTACGAGAATAAGGTAAATAGATTAGAACTTGAGATTGATGACAGATGCGCTGCCTTGATTGCTTTATATCAACCTGAAGCTAAAGACTTGCGCTATGTCTTAATGATTATTAAAATGAATAATGATTTTGAAAGGCTTGGTGACCTAGCTTACAAAATATCTCATAGTCTTAAAGCTATGAAGGATGATTCTCTCATCTTTAGTATGACAGAACTTTATGAGATGGCAAAGAAGTCCTATGCTATGCTTCAAGATAGTATCATGGCCTTCACTGATGAAGATGTGACTACTTCAAGAACTATAGGTGGACGTGATAATGAAGTTGATAAACTTTATGAAGAACTCTATACTCATATCAAGAACATTCTTAAAGATACTACAAATAATATCGAGCCAAGCTTGCATATCTTAAGAATAGCTTCTAAGTTTGAAAGAATAGCTGATTTAGCTACTAACATCGGAGAAAGTACTATATATTTAGTAGAAGGAACTGTAATCAAACACCATAATCAGGAGATATGATGGACAATAAAAAGAGAATATTTGTGGTTGATGATGAACATGATATTTTAGAACTATTAGAACTTCAGCTTAGTAAGGCTAACTTTGCTGTCAAGACTTTTGATAATGGTACAGATTTATTGGAAACTCTAAAAAGCCAAGCCCCGGATTTGGTAATTCTTGATTTGATGCTTCCTGATATCGAAGGAACAGAGATTTGTAAAACTATCAGAAATTCAGAAAAGTATAAAACACTTCCTATCATTATGCTGACTGCTAAAGGAGAGGAAGTTGATAAAATCTTAGGTCTGGAGTTGGGAGCTGATGATTATTTAGCTAAACCATTCTCACCTCGCGAATTAGTAGCAAGAATCAAGGCTGTTCTCCGCCGTTCTGAAACAAATCAAGGAAACTCAGATTTTCTTACTATTGGTGATATTCTTCATATCGATAAGCGTAAATTCGAAGCTGTTGTTAATGGAGAAAAAGTCTATCTTACAACTACTGAATTTAAGATATTAGAATTACTGGCCTCTCATCCGGGTTGGGTCTTTTCTAGGGAACAAATTCTTAATCATCTTTGGGGAAATGACAAAATCGTCTTAGATAGAACTATCGATGTTCATATCAGAAACTTAAGGTCAAAAATTGGTGAAGCAGGTGATTACATCATCAATATCCGAAGCATTGGCTATAAATTTGAGGTGTAATGTTTAAGAAAAACTCTATTTTCAGCAGAATATTAACAAGTTATGTATTGATCTTTATTGTTCTCATCTCCTTAATCTACTTCATTTCCTTTAGATTAGTGAAAGAACAGCATCTTGCCAGACTAGAGAAAAGTCTAATCGAACAAGCTCATTCTACTTTTCACTTAATTGAATATGATTTAGTGGGAGATAACTATTCTGCCTTACGAGAAAGAGTTAAACAAATATCAGAAACTATCCAAGCTAGAATTACTATCATAGATATTAATGGAAAAGTAGTCTTGGAATCGGATGCAAATCCCCACGAAATGGACAATCATAAAGAACGTTATGAACTTCAAAAAGCACTTAAAGGTGATGTTGGCTCGGCTATACGCTATTCAGCCACTGTTCATCAAGAGATGCTCTATGTTGCCGTTCCTATCATGCAAAATGAAAGAATTCACTACGTATCCCGCCTAAGCATTCCAATTACTGAAATCACCCTCCTCCTTAATGATTTTCGTCAAGGTATTCAACAAGCCTCCATTATTCTCTTCCTCTTTGCTCTAGCTGTAGCTTTCTTATATACTAGACAGCTTACCAAGCCACTGCAAAATCTTAAGGAAGCTTGTTTTGATATCAGCCAAGGGAATCTCAAAAGAAAAGTGGAAATTAAAAGCAATGATGAACTAGAAGATTTGAGTAAAAGCTTTAACTTAATGTCAGAAAAACTCTCCACCACTGTTTCTGAATTAAAAAATAAAAGCTTCACTCTGGAAACTATTATAAATTCAATCAACGAAATCCTCTGGGTCCAACACTTCGATGGCAGAGTTATTCTCTCCAATTCTAGTTTCCAAAAACTCATTAAAGCTAAAAATTACTGCGAAAAATACTACTGGGAGCTGATTCATGACCCTGAAGTAAAAGCTATTATAGCCAACATAAATCCTGATTCTCAAGATATTACCAGAGAAATCAAGCTTCTAGACAAATGGTTCATTCTCAGCTCTTCTAAAATCAATCAAGAGCAAGTAATCTTTGTCTTGCATAATATAACTGAACTAAAAGAGATGCAACAACTTAAAAAAGACTTTATTGTTAATGCCAGCCACGAACTCAGAACTCCCCTGACTGCCATCAAGGGTTTTGTAGAACACCTCATCGAAGATGCTAACCCTACCCAACTCAAATACCTCAATATTATAGATAGAAACTCAGAAAGACTTATCTATCTTATAAACGATATTCAAGCTCTGGCTAAACTCGAACAACGCCCTTCTTTGATTATCTCTAAAATTAAACTGGGTCATTTCTTAGATAAAACTAAAAGTATTTTTGAAGATAAGCTGAAAGCCAATAAGCTCTATCTTAATCTTGATATTTCTGAAGAGACTCCTGAAGTGGAAGTTGATAAATTCAAAATAGAACAAGTCTTTGTTAATTTGATAGATAACGCAATTCGTTATACTCCTCAAGGAGGCATTACTATCTCTGCTAAAGCGGATAATCATAATATGCAGATCTCCCTAAAAGATACTGGAGACGGTATTCCCAATGAACATCTTAGTAGAATTTTTGAACGCTTCTATGTTGCAGATAAATCCCGAAATAGAAAGAATGGAGGTACAGGCTTAGGACTTTCTATCGTTAAGCATATTATCAATCTTCATAATGGGACTATTATTGCTAAATCAGCATTAAATCAAGGCACAGAATTTATTATCACTCTTCCCCTTTTACAGGATGCAAGCTATGAAAGAGATATCTGATCAAATCTATGATGAGAAAATAGCTGAACTCTACCCTCTGGTGAAGTCTATCGCCCTCAAATATGCCTCCCATAATCACCCCCTCGAAGACCTGATGCAGGAAGGTATGATCGGCGTTATCAAAGCTGTCGATAACTATGACCAAACGAGTGATGCTAAATTCTCTACCTATGCCGTCTATTGGATAAAAAAATATATCCTAAACTATATCTCCAAAGATACTAACTCTGCCTTCTCTGAATATAATGAAAATCTTCATGACCCCCAATCCCAACAAATTTCACCCCCAACAAATACAATCTCTATCCAATTTCCCAGTAACTTCCCCAAGCTCGAAAAACAAGTCATTATCCAACTCTATCAAGAGGAATTTACCCTCTCTGAAGTAGCTAAAGAACTCAATCTACCCAGAGAAAGAGTCAGACAACTTAGAGAAAAAGCACTTAGACGACTAAAAGCTTGCGGATATACTATTGATGAGGAGCTTTAAACACGGATAACTCAGATAAACACGGATAAGAAAAATAAAACTTGCCAAAATTAACTACCTGATTAAATTTGACTATATAGTTAAATTTATAAAATAGAGGTAGTGATGAAACGATATAATAAAGATACTGAAGAGAAAATTTTGGAAGTTGCTCAACGGATATTTCGTGAGAAGGGTTTTAGTGGAACCAAGACCCAAGAGATAGCAGATGAGGCAGGGATAAATAAGGCTTTATTGCACTATTATTTCAGGAGTAAGAGGGATTTATTTGAGAAAGTTTTCTTGTTGTCATTGGAGGAAGTTTTTTCAGCCTTAGGTAGTCATTTAAACAGGGATGAACCGTTAATAGAGAAGACTCCTAAGTTAGTTTCTTCCTATCTGGAGTATATAAGCAAGAATGTTAATCTCTTTGTTTTTGTAATTTCAGAGGTATGGCAGAATCAAGTCTTTACTCAAAAGTTTGTTGAGGTTGCCTTAGAGAAGGTTGATTTTAGAAACTATTTCGATTCTTTTCAAAAAGAGGTAGCAGCGGGGATCATTCGAGATATTAATCCTGTTCATTTTTTAGTTAATCTTGTATCCTTATGTATTTTCCCTTTTCTGGCATCTCCCATCATGAATACTATTTTTAAAAGCATAGAAATGGATTATCGAATAATCATAATGGAACGGAAAGAAGTTATAACTCAGACTCTCTTAGCTATGATTAAGGGGGGAGAATGAGAAAGATAATAATAATCTTAGCTTTGATTATCTTGTTAACAGCTTGTGAGCAAAAGAATGAAACTAGTAACGCTTATGGAAATTTCCAATGTGTTGAGGTTACCATTTCTTCTGAAACAATGGGAATTATCACTGATTTTGACTCTGTTGAGGGAGATTATATTGAGAGGAATCAAATCATAGCGATTGCAGATACAACTGATAAACAACTGCTTAGGGATGAGATAATGATCCAAATAGAACTTCTCAATACAAAATATGAAAAGGCTGAAGCAGAGCAAGGTATCTTAGCGATAGAGTTATCCAAAGCAAAAAGAGATGTAGGCAGGCATGAGATTCTTTTTAATCAGAATGCCATAGCTCGGGAAGTCTTGGAGAATTATCAGCATAAAGAGGCAATTCTGGAAAAGCAATATTCAGCTTCAGGCTTAAATCTTTCTTTGATAAAAACAGAGTTAAAGCAGTTAGCAGTAAAGCTGGAACAAATCAAGCGTGAGCTATCGAAAAGCTACATTACATCACCCTTTTCAGGGACATTATTGGTCAAATATGTAGAAGCAGGAGAGTTGGTAACAATAGGGAAACCACTTTTTAAACTGGCAAATCTGGAAGAAACATATCTAAAAGCTTATGTAAGTGAGACTCAATTAAGCCAAATAGCTTTAAATGACCAAGTTACAATCTTATATGACAGCGTATCAGGATTACAAGAAATCAAGGGAATAATAAGCTTCATTAGTGATAAAGCAGAGTTTACTCCTAAGACTATTCAGACCAGAGATGAACGGGCTAACTTAGTCTATGCCATTAAGATTAGAGTAGAATATGAAGAGGCAATAAAGATTGGTATGCCGGCAGAAGTTCTCTTTCAGGGTAAATAATGTCACAACTAATTAAGATTGAGAATCTCATTTATGCTTATGGTAGCAAAATCGCTGTTGATCTTCCTTATTTGGAAGTTGAAGAAGGCGATCTCTTTGGTCTGATTGGAGCTGACGGAGCAGGAAAGACAAGTCTCTTTCGCTTGATAGCAAGTCTATATAAGCCCAAGCAAGGCAAGATTACTGTCTTTGGGCAGGATACGATGAAAGACTATGCCAAGATTCGTCAATTCACAGGCTATATGCCGGGTAAATTCTCTCTTTATGAAGACCTGACAATTAAAGAGAATATGAATTTCTTTGCTTCGGTGTTTGAGACTACTGTAGCAGAAAACTATTCCCTTATTGAAGAGATTTATGTCATGCTTAAGCCCTTTGAGAACAGGAAGGCAGGTAAATTATCAGGGGGAATGAAGCAAAAGCTGGCCTTGTGTTCTGCTTTGATTCATAAGCCTAAGTTATTGTTGTTAGATGAACCGACCACCGGAGTTGATCCTGCTTCCCGACAGGAGTTTTGGGAGATGCTTCTTAAGTTGCAAAAACGGGGCATTACCATAATTGTTTCCACTCCCTATCTTGATGAAGCTCAAATGTGTAATAAATTAGCTTTGATGCACAAATCGAAAATCATTGCTCAAGGAAATACTTCTGATTTCATCACTAATTTCCCTAAATCTCTCTTTCATATCAAGGCTTCTAAAATGCGGGACTTGATTCATATCTTGCGAGACTTTCCTCATTGTCATTCTGCTTATAGTTTTGGGGATGCCATTCATTATCAAGACAAGCGAAATCTGACCGAGAGGGTGATTCAGCAGGAATTAGATGCTTATTTAAAGAAGGCAGGCTTTAGTGAAGTGAGGATAGACAAGCAAATTCCTAGCATTGAAGATGCTTTTATTGACTATTTACATGGACAGGAAAATGATAATTAAAGTAGAAAACTTAGTTAAGAAGTTTGGCAATTTTACAGCAGTTGATAGAATTAGTTTTCAAGTTCCAAGAGGCGAAATCTTTGGTTTTCTCGGAGCTAATGGAGCTGGAAAAACTACTGCAATTAAGATGTTGTGCGGACTATCCAAGCCAACTTCCGGATCTGCTACTATTGCCGGCTATGATTTAGTAAAAGAAGCAGAGCAAGTTAAACTAAATATCGGCTATATGAGTCAGAAATTCTCTCTCTATGATGATCTTACCATTAGCGAGAATATTGATTTTTATGGTGGATTATATCGACTTCGTGGTCAGGAATTAAGCAAAAAAAAAGAAGCTATTTTGCAAGAACTGGGATTAAGAGACCAGAAGCGGGATTTGGTTAAATCACTTCCCTTAGGCTGGAAACAGAAGTTAGCTTTCTCTGTGGCAACTATTCATGAGCCTAAGATTCTCTTCTTAGATGAGCCGACCAGTGGGGTTGACCCAATAACCCGCAGGAAGTTCTGGGAGATAATTATTGCTACTGCCAATAAGGGAATTACTATCTTTATTACTACTCACTATTTAGATGAAGCTGAATATTGCGATAGAATTTCCATCATGGTCAATGGTAAAATCATTGCCTTAGATTCTCCTGCCAATCTTAAAGCCCAGCTCAATGTCGATACTACAGCTCAAATCTTTGCCCAACTTACAAGGTAATATTATGAAACAATTTATCTATTTTATTAAGAAAGAGTTTCTGCATATTTTCAGAGATTCCAAGAGCTTGATTATTCTCTTTGGTTTGCCAATTATTCAGATTATCCTCTTTGGCTTTGCTCTTACTAATGAGATTAAGAATGTTAATTTCGCTGTCTATGATAACTCTAAGTCTCATGCTTCCCAACGCCTAATAAATAAAATAAATGCTACCGATTTCTTTACCCTGCAAGAGTATATCACTAATCCTGATAAAATGGAAGATGCTCTGACAAGTAACAGAGTGAAGTTTGTCTTGGTAATAGATGCTGATTTCGCTCAGGGCATGGCTCAAACAGAAGAGAGTAAGATTCAGCTCTTGCTTGATGCTTCCGACCCTAATATTGCTACTAATATCCGAGCCTATATCAACAACATAATTGCAGATTTTGCCAGAGAAGAGTTTCCTACAAGTGGAGAAAAGGAACTGATAACAGCAAAAATGTTCTATAACCCTCAAGTAAAAAGTGCTTATCTCTTTATTCCCGGGTTGATGGCCTTTATTCTAACCCTGATTTCTGCCTTCATGACTTCTATTACCCTTACGCGAGAAAAAGAACTGGGCAATATGGAGATTTTACTAGTTTCTCCCCTCAAACCCTATCAGATCATTATAGGGAAAGTGATACCTTATGCTATACTTTCTATCGTCAATATTGCTAATATTCTGCTTTTAGGTAAGTTTGTCTTCGGGATGCCTCTTAATGGTTCCTTACTTTTGCTTATCCTTGAATCATTTCTCTTCTTATTAAACAGCCTTTCACTGGGTATCCTAATCTCTTCCTTTACTAATAGCAGACAAGTGGCAATGATGGTTGCCTTAGCCGGATTACTGCTTCCCACCATGCTCTTGTCAGGTTTTATCTTTCCTATAAGCAATATGCCAAAAGTTCTCCAATACTTCTCCCAAGTTATCCCGGCAACTCACTTCATCACCATTCTTAAAGGAATTATGATTAAAGGAATCGGAATCTCTTACCTAATCAAAGAAACTACTATTCTTGCCCTGCTTACCCTTCTTTTTATTGCTATTTCAATCAAAAAATTCAATGTGAGGTTAGACAAATGAGAATCCTTGTAATCTTAATTAGAAAAGAGTTAAAGCAAATCTTTCGCAATAAAGGAATGCTTCCCATTATCTTTGCTATGCCTTTGATTCAACTCCTTATTTTGGCTAATGCTGCCAACTACGAAATCAAGAATATCAATGTCGCTATTCTGGATTATGGCAAGAATGATTTTATTCACCAACTCTCCGCCCAACTTGACAATAATAACTATTTCACAGTAAAATCTATTGCTTATGAATACCCTTCAGCTCTGGCTCTCCTCGATAAAGGCCAAGTTGATGCTATTATCGCCTTTGAGAATGACTTCACCCTTAATGCTATCGAAGATACTCCTCAAATTCAAGTTATTATAAATACTATCGATGGGGCTTCTTCAGGTATCATCCTTAGTTATCTCTCTGATTTTATGGAAGGGTATCTGGCGGGTAATAATACTCCTTCTCCCTTGATTAATACTCAATATACTAATAAATTTAATCTTAAATTAGACTACAAAACTGTCATGGTCCCTGGGATCTTAGTGATTCTGGTTTCTGTAATTAGTGTATTTCTGACTGCTATGAATATTGTCAGAGAAAAAGAGATTGGCACTATTGACCAACTTAATGTTTCTCCCATTACCAAACTTCAATTTATCGGAGGAAAACTAATTCCAATGCTGATTATTGCACTGGGAGAATTAATGTTTGGTGTCATTATAGGAAGACTTATCTATGGTATACCTTTCATGGGCAGTCCATTAACTGTTATTATCTTTGCGCTGGCTTATCTCTGGGTTATGCTGTCTTTCGGACTTATCATCTCTTCCCGAGCAGATACCCAACAACAAGCTATGCTAATCGCCTATGTCTTCTTGGTTATCTTTATTATGTTCTCAGGACTCTTTACCTCTATCGAAAGTATGCCAACTTGGGCTAATTATACTTCCCAAGCTATTCCTGTTACCCACTTTATCACAGTGATGAGATCCGTAATGCTTAAAGCTACCCCTCTCTATCAATTGGGCAGAGAACTGGCTATCCTGCTGGGAATGGGGACTGTGATGTTTACTATTGCTACGATTGGATATAAGAAGATTGAATAATCTGAAGAAGATAGAATTAGCCACTGAAAACACTGAATACACTGAAAAGAAGAAAGAAGAGCCTTCACACGAATTAACTCAAATTAAAACGAATAAACACGAATTACTCTATAAAAATTTACACAAAGCTAGATCCCGTATGTCTTAAATCCCCTTTCAGCTCTAAGAGCGATTTGAGAGGGGGGGCATCCTACGAAGCTTTAGCGATGTTGGATGACGGAGAGAGTAAAAAGAAGATAGAATTAGCCACTGAAAACACTGAATACACCGAAAAGAAAGAAGAGCCTTCACACGAATTAACTCAAATTAAAAGGCTCAAGTTCAAGTCTGGTGGAAATAATATAGGAAAATGAGAATATTTCACTAATATAGTGATTCATCATATATCCCTGAAAGGGATTAAATAGTTT
>JAEKNW010000043.1 GCA_016838885.1 Candidatus Cloacimonadota bacterium | reverse complement strand
TAACTTACAGAATTTGAAGGCATATAATATATATATTCCTGAAAATTATGGAAGTTCTTTTTGCAAAAGAATATAGTGCTATTCTCAAAGATCTACTGCATTATTTGGGTTAAAATTGAGGTTGGAAACAACCTCTTTTTGTTTGCCCAAAAAAAGCCCCGCTTGAGCGAGGCTTTTCTTGTTATTATTATTAGGATGCCTGCAAGATGCAAGCGTTCCCAGTACTATTTCATCATTATAGCTTTTTTAGTGCTCTGGAATTCATCAGATAGCATTCTATAGAAGTAAACTCCTGATGAAACCTGTCTGTTATTATCATCTGATCCATCCCAAACTACTGTATGTTTTCCTTGGTTATAATGATCAGAGACTAAAGTCTTAACCTTTTGTCCTTTGATATTATATACAACAATGGAAACCATGCTATTCTTCTTTAATGAGAAGTTGATAGATGTAGATGGATTGAATGGGTTTGGATTGTTCTGTGAAAGTTCATTGACGGCAATAATCTCTACATCATTAGATACAGCAACATTAACGTTCCAAGTAGCAATCACAGTGAAATCTTGGTCTGAAGCATAACACTTAACTTGGTGTTCTCCGACATCTTGGAAAACATAGTATAGTGTATCACTTACAGCACCTTCAACTTCTTCATTGTTCACTCTCCACAGATAAGTTAACTCACTATCAACATCTAAAACATCTACACTGAAACCAATGAAGTTTGTGTTAGATTCAAAGTTAGTAGTTTCCGGAATTTTCCCTTGAATAGAAGGTCTGTCATTAACAGGAGTTACAGTAACTAGGAAAGAGACTGATACTACTATATCGGTTACACCATCTTCTGCATAGATTGTTACGGTTTCAGTTCCAAACCAGTCTTGGGCTGGGGTAATGACTAAGTAACCATCTTCGTTAACCTCAAAAGAAAGATTTTCACTTTCAGAGAAGCTAAATTCTAGCACATCATTATTTGGATCTTTGAAGATATTATATAAATCTATACTACTATCGGTATAGTCTTCTTCAAAAATAATATCATTAGGTTGGTTCATTACAAATGGAGGTAATTGACCAATAATGGTTGTAATATAAAGAGCCAATTCATTTTCTAATGGTCTGGCAGCAGTTGGGTAGGTATTATTATAGGTATACTCTAAACCTACAGTACCACTATGATCTTCAATACCTACAGTTGCATACTCTCCATGAGAGTTGCCTCCTGCAGTATCAATATTATTTACAACTTTATACTGAATTTTAATTGGAGCATCTCCAGTTGATGAACTGTAATACTCTGGGTCATAGAGGATAACTTGGAAAGTCTCTTCATAACTGGTGTTGTAATGGTTTTTCCAGTTATTCCAAGTAACAACAAAATAGTTTTCAGCTTGGTCATGGGCAATAAATACTTGTCCTGTTCCACCTGTTACCAGATCATCCCAGAAAGGTGCAATCATAGGAGAAGGACCTAATAGGCCTGGTAATCTCCAATTTCTGAAAGTAGCTTGCTCTGTTACACCCATAGCTAACCAACCATTACTACAAATTGAGATTTCATCATAGTCTCTGCCATAGAATCTAAAAGTGAAAGGTAAATCAACAACTTCAACTTTTTCTTGATTATCACCATTATCAGGTAATGGTACAACTGTTCCTACACCACCTTGGGAAGGATTAAGCTCAACCCAATCATATACAGGGCATTCATCGTATTCTGTATCATAGGAATCAAAAATATAATAGCCGTAAGCATCTGGTCCAAGTGGATCAGTAATAGATGCTTCCCCAACTTGAATGCTGAAGAAAGCACTTGTTTCAAAACCATCATCATTTATGGTAAGAGTCATAGGTACTAAATTGCCTGGTAGGAGCTCATCTGAAGCTGTTATGTTAAAACCAACACTTCCTGTTGCACCACTAGCTAAAGCACCAAGAAGAGCTTCATCCATATTGATTGTGATTCTGTTATCAGTCGTAGATAAAGTAGCATCAGCTAATGTCAAATCAGCATTACCTGCATTTATAACTTCTACATTAACAACGGATGTTTGGCCTGGAGCAAATTCACTATTTACTAAGTCGTATTCAACTACTTCGACGATTGGACTTTGGATAGGAACAAGAATCTGTCTCTCCCAGCTATAAGAGGAGTTAGATAAGATGATTCTAAATGCTATATCATCTTCATAAGCTCTGTTTGGAACAGCGAACTCAAAAGGTGTAGAATTGTTAACTGTCTCACCAAGATTAATACTACCAAAAGAAGCTGTGGCATTTGTTATGATAATACCATTAGATATTGCTGAGATTGTAGCACTTATATTAGTTACATCTGCAGAACCAACATTTGAAGCATCAATTTCTAAACTAAAAGATTTACCAGGAGATAAATAATCAACTACTGCACCATCATTATAAAGTGTAATACCTGTAGCATTTAAGACTGGAGCTTCTAATCCGAAATTAAGGTCATATTGTTGTGGTTGATATCCTTCTTTAGATACTGTTAGCTTTCCTTCGCCTTCAGCATCGGTTGGAATATCAAAGAAGATTTCACCGAAAGAATTGGTGTAGCCTGTAAAATATTCATCACCAATATTGAGAGTAGCCCATACATTACTGAAAGGGATTCCATCTTTAGTTGTTTTGACTTTATATTGATCTGTACCAGCAGCGATATTCTCAATATATTCAGTTTCCATAGCTTTAGGTTGGTCTTTATAAACTCTTAAAGCACTATCACCAATTAAATTACAGATTGTAGAGAAGAAGCTAACTTTGTCAGGTCTTGATATACCATAAGCTTCCCAGAGATGGAATTTTCCGCGATTATTAGCTGCACCCATTGTCCAGCCATCTTCTTGGAAAAGATAACCCATTATTCCACCATTGAGGTTGTTATTAAAAGTAGTATGAGTACCAGAAGTAGCTAATCCAATAGAACAAACACCACCTGTTGGAGATGCAGCGGAACCTGCACGGACAATAGATTCTGTGATGGAAGTACCTGAGTAGAAAGTTCCTGTTGAGCAAGTAAGAATTACTGTAATTGTTAACTTGTTTACATTTGTTAATGCTGCAGCTTGGGAAGCTCCCCAGCCATCCATACCAATCCATCCACGATAGTTCCAGAAACCTACACCTGCATTCATTCCATTGCTAACAGAAGTAGGAGAAGGTGAATCTCCATAGAGTTCGATGAAAGTAAAATCATCATTATATTCGGTCATAGCTTCTTTCACGAAGAGATTAGTAATGATAGTTGACTGTCCGGAAGGAGTAGTATCAGCAACTAGTAAGGCTCTTGTAAAATAGGTAGAATCAGGTATCGTAGATGCTTTTTCATACTTGATAGTTTTAGTAACCAAAGTAGAAAGATCGACTAGAGTCTCAATTGAAAGTCTTCCTAGGAAAACATCTTCAAGGTCATCATTGCCTTCTAATAATCCATACCAGTGATCTCCGCCAGCAGAATATGATCCAGATGCTTGATATACAGGAATTGTATAAGCTCCTGCAGCATCACCAATGAAAGTAACATAAGCAGGAGGATTTTCCCAAGTATCATAGGCATTTTGAATGTAGGCTTTGATGGTTGTGTTACTAGTCCCTGTTAATGTAGTACTAGCTGTGTAAACAGTCCAACCTTGTTCTTTTCTCCAGTTGAAAAGATTGTTAGAAATAGGATTACCTTCTAGGGCAGCAGGATAAATATAGAGTATTGTAGGGTTTTGAAAATCAACCCTGGACGTTGGTTCTTTATAGTTTAATATTGTAGAAGCAAAGAAATTCTCAAAGCTTTCATTAGGTCTCATGTATGATCTAGTAATTTCATTTACGGAAGGTTCGTTATCAATAATAATTTCGATTTCAGCTTTTTTAATAACCTCTAAAACATTAGTAGCATCATTATATCTAAATGGGTTAACGATAAAATTAACGATTCTTTTGTTTCTTAAAATTGCAGGTTCCCCGATTTGTGCTAAAGTTGCGGGATAAAAGATATTTTTAGTATAAACTTCGTTGTCGAATGTTAGTTGTTGTTGATCGTTTTCTCTGAAAGGTTTAATATTTACATCTTTAATCAACTCTGATTCAAGAACTCTAATGTTGATTGATGGTTTTCCTGTGTTAGGAATTTCAATTGTTGATGAGTAAAAAGGGAGTTCAGGAGCTCCAACATCAACTGTTACGCTTAGGACTTGAGTGCTGACATAATCATACTCTGATGCCCCTATCATCTCTTGTTTGATTTCGAAATCAGGGTTTTGGAAAAGGATATTTAGATTTGAACGGGTCTCATTCTCAACTCGAAACTGCCCATAAGCTAAAACTGGTGTTAGCATTATCAATAGTCCGAATACTACACAAAAAAAGGTTTTTTTCTGATTCATACATTACCTCTATTAATTTAGTCTGTATTTTGTTCTTAGTTAGATATCAGCTTAAGTGGCGTAGCTTGTCAGTTAAACTGGGCTTCATGTAATTACTTTTTAATATGTAACTTTCATTCCAAAAATATATTAATTTTAGTAATAAGAGATAAATTTTTGCCAAGTGGGGGATTTAACCCAAATAATGCAGTAGGCCTTTGCTAGAAGAATCTGCAATCTTCCCTAAAATTTTACTGCATCATTCGGGATAAAGCAAAAGGGACGTAATTCTTTTACGCCCCTTCTATTATCTATTTTTTGTCTTCTATTAATTAATTCTTCATGGCTTTAATCATGTAGAAATTAGCTTCTGTAGTAGCAGTTGTCTGATTATGTTGGTAGGAAGTGTTATTGGTATCGCCTAACTCAGTCCAGTTATCTAAATCTGAAGAGTAGAATACTTTGTAATAATCAGCATTTGGAACAGCATTCCAGTTTATAGAAGCTATGCTGTTAGTGATTTCTACTTCTAAGTTATTAGGAGCAATCAGCTCAATAATACCCATATTAATAGTGAAAGGTTCTTGAACAGAACCAATAACTTCTCCACTAGTAATAGGAGAAGCATTAGATTCTTCAATCACCATGTCAGCAGATCTATCATACAATTTAAAGTAAACATTTTCAGTAGATCCATTAGATTGAACCTCTATAGTAGTGAAAGCTTGGTTTCTGTTAAGAATAACTATTTCTCCAACTCCCCGACATTCATCATCAATCCAGGCAGAGATTATATCATCTTCAGCTATTTCATCACTAAGTTGAGTAATTTCTGCATAAATAGTAGCAGTGTTGTTAGGATAGATTACAGGCTCCCAATCAGGTTCATTCACTAAATCGCTAATGGTTAGGGTTATTGGGATAATCCAGTTATTATTATCAGCTGAATTAGATTGAATACTAAGACTGGCAGTATATTCTCCGACAACAAAATCAACAGAAGTAAAGTTAAGAGTAACTACTGCATTGTTATTTGGAGTTATATTAAGACTAATTAAATCATTTTCTAGAGTAACCCATTGTGGGACAGGTGTTTCATGGCCAGAGATAATTAAGTTATCAATAGCCCAGTACCATTCATAGTTAGCATTATAATAGTGGAATCTGAGTTTAACATCAGTATAACCATCATTAATAATAGTATGCGTAAAATGACTAGGAGAAGTCCATGAACCGGTATTTGTACCTTGCCATCTGCCTAAATTAATCCATTGACTTCCTGTCCAGAAATCAACATCAGCTATCTCTGTTTGATAACGTCTAAAATAGTGATCAAACTCTATAGTTATATCATCGTAGCCACTTATATTGAAGGTTGGAGTCTCGATAGTATCATCAATATCATTGGTGCCCGCAGCATCACTATTAATGAATAAGAAAGAAGAACCATCTAGCGAAGAAGAATTAAGACTATTGGTAATATGCCAAGTATGCTGGGGTGAATAGAGATAATCGATATTCCAGTTTGATAGATCATGATCATCAAAGTTAGCAGTGAATATCTCTGTTACTTCTTCTTCTCTAATTTCAGCTTGTTGAAGATTTAGAGAACATATTAAATCAAGATCACCGGTATTACTTATGGTTAAGTTACGATCGGTGGTATGTCCTGGCTCCATCCTCAAATCAATGCTTTGATGACTAAGATTAATTGAGGGAGGATTTACTACTTCCATCCAAACAGGTATCTCACTAACCTGATTATTGGGGTCATTTGAAGTAATAGCAATGCTTCCACTAAATTGTCCTAAATTATCAGTTGAATGACTAACAATAAATGACTGATATTGTAGGGGAGGGATTGAGAAATTGAGATTCCTTAAAGTGTTTCTAGTCAATAAACTACTTTCAAATATATCTTCTTTTGATCGGGATCTGTCCATCTCCTGGATAGAAAAATTATTATTGATACTTATCGATCCTGTCAGATTCTCACCACCTGAGTTAGCAATAGTAAGGATTTCAGAGGCTGGGCTAGACAATCCAACATATCCAAAATTAATATTATCAGAATTGATTGTCATAACCGGAGGTAGTTGACCGAAAGCTGGAGTAATTAATAGAGCCATTTCGTTCTCTAATGGTCTGGCAGCTGTTGGGTAGGCATTATTATAGGTATATTCTAAACCTACAGTACCACTGTGATCTTCAATACCCACAGTTGCATATTCTCCATGAGAGTTTCCACTGGCATTGTCGATATTATTTATAACTTTATACTGAATTTTAATAGGAGCATCACCGGTTGAAGAACTATAAAATGCAGGATCATAAAGGATAACCTGGAAAGTTTCTTCATAACTTGTATTATAATGATTTTTCCAGTTATTCCAGGTAACTACGAAATAGTTTTCAGCTTGGTCATGAGCAACAAAAACTTGACCTGTTCCACCGGTTACGAGATCATCCCAGAAGGGTGCAATCATGGGAGAAGGACCTAATAGGCCTGGTAATCTCCAATTTCTGAAAGTAGCTTGTTCTGTAACACCCATTGCTAACCAACCATTACTACAGATCGAGATTTCATCATAGGCTCTGCCATAGAAACTAAAAGTGAAAGGTAAATCAACAACTTCAACTTTTTCTTGATTATCACCATGATCCGGTAAAGGAATAATGGTTCCTGGACCACCAAGTGAAGGATTCAGCTCAATCCAGTCATAGACAGGGCATTCTTCATGCTCTGTATCATAGGAATCAAAAATATAATATCCGTAAGCATCTGGTCCAAGTGGATCAGTAACAGATGCTTCCCCAACTTGAATGCTGAAGTAAGCACTTGTTTCAAAGCCATCATCATTGATAGTAATAGTCATAGGTACTAAATTACCTGGTAAAAATGCATTAGAAGCAGTTATGTTAAAACCCACACTTCCTGTTGCTCCACTAGCTAAAGAACCAAGATAGGTCTCACTAATATTAATTGTGATTCTATCATCAGTCGTCGATAAAGTAGCATTAGCTAAGGTCAAGTCAGCATTACCGGTATTTATAATATCAACATTGACAGCAGAAGTTTGACCGGGAGCAAAATTGCTATTGCTTAAATTGCAATCGACTACTTGAATAATGGGACTTTGAATAGGGACTAAAATCTGTTTTTCCCAAATGTTTGAAGAATCTGAAAAGAGAAGTCTGAATGCAACTTCGTCTTCAAATGCTGTGTTAGCAACTTGGAGTACAAAAGGAGGTGAATTATTCACAGTAACTCCTTGAGCAATATTACCGTAAAAAGCTGTTGCATTTGTAATGATTATACCATCAGAAATTGCTGAAATAGTAGCACTTATATTTCTTAAACCCATTGTACCAACATTTGAAGCAAAAACTTCTAAATTAAAATCATCACCGGGAGTTAAATAATCAACCTCAGTACCATTATTATAAAGAGTAATACCGGTTGTATTCAATACTGGAGCCTCTAAACCAAAGTTTAAGTCATATTGTTGTGGCTGATATCCTTCTTTAGAGATAGTTAAAAGGCCTTCGCCGTCTGCATCAGTAGGAATATCAAAGAAGATTTCCCCTAAAGCATTCGTGTAGCCTGTAAAATATTCATCACCAATATTGAGAGTAGTCCATACATTAGTTAAAGGTAACTCATTCTCGCTAGTGCTAACTTTGTATTGGTCAGTACCAGCTGCAATATTCTCAAGATATTCTGTTTCTATGGCTTTAGGTTGTTCTTTATAGACTCTTAAAGCACTATCACCAATTAAATTACATATAGTAGAAAAGAACTGTACTCTTTCAGGTTTTGATATCCCGTAAGCTTCCCAAAGATGAAATTTTCCGCGATTATTAGCAGCTCCCATAGTCCAACCACCTTCTTGGAAAAGATAACCCATAATACCACCATTGAGGTTGTTATTAAAAGTAGTATGAGTACCTGATGTGGCTAATCCAATGGAGCAAACACCACCTGTTGGAGATGCAGCTGAACCTGCACGTACAATAGATTCTGTGATGGAAGTACCTGAGTAGAAAGTTCCTGTTGAGCAAGTAAGAATTATTGTAATTGTTAACTTATTTACATTGGTTAATGCTGCAGCCTGAGAAGCTCCCCAGCCATCCATACCAATCCAACCACGATAGTTCCAGAAGTTTACACCTGCATTCATTCCATTGCTAACAGAAGTCGGAGAAGGTGAATCTCCATAAAGTTCAATAAAGGTATAATCATCATTAAACTCAGTCATAGCTTCTTTCACAAAGAGATTAGTAATGATAGTTGATTGTCCGGAAGGAGTAGTATCAGCAACTAACAAAGCTCTTGTATAGTAGTTAGGGTCAGGGATAGAAGATGCTTTTTCATACTTAATAGTTTTAGTAACCAAAGTAGAAAGATCAACTAAATTTTCAATTGAAAGCCTTCCGAGGAAAACATCTTCTAACTCATCATTACCTTCTAATAAGCCATACCAGTGGTCTCCACCGGCACTGTAAGAAGATATCTGATAAACCGGAATAGAATAGGCTCCTTGAGCATCACCAATAAAAGTAACATAAGCAGGGGGATTTTCCCAATTATCATAGGCATTTTGGATGTAGGCTTTGATAGATGTGTTAGTCGTACCTGTTAAGGTAGTACTTGCTGTGTAAACAGTCCAACCTTGCTCTCTTCTCCATTTAAAGAGATTATTTGAAATAGGATTACCTTCTAGGGCAGCAGGATAAATATAGAGTATTGTAGGGTTTTGAAAATCAACCCTTGAAGTAGGTTCTCTATAATTTAATAGGGTAGAAGCAAAGAAATCCTCAAAGCTTTCATTAGCTTTCATGCTCGATCTGGTAATTTCATTTACTGAAGGTTCGTTATCAATAATGATTTCGATTTCAGCTTTTTTAATAACCTCCAAGACATTAGTAGCATCATTGTATCTGAAGGGGTGCATGACAAAATTAACTATTCTTTTGTTTCTTAAAATTGCAGGTTCCCCGATTTGTGCTAAAGTTGCGGGATAAAAGATATTTTTAGTATAAGCTTCCTTGTCGTATGTTAGTTGTTGTTGATCGTTTTCTCTGAATGGTTTTATATTTACATCTTTGATGAACTCAGATTCAATAACTCTAATGTTGATTGAAGGATTTCCTGTGTTAGGAATTTCAATTGTTGATGAGTAGAAAGGGAGTTCAGGAGCTCCAACATCTACTGTTGTACTTAGGACTTGAGTGCTGACATAATCATACTCTGATGCCCCTATCATCTCTTGTTTAATTTCGAAATCAGGATTTTGGAAAAGGATATTTAGATTTGAACGGGTCTCATTCTCAATTCGAAACTGCCCATAAGCTAAAAATGGTGTTAGCATTATCAATAGTCCGAATACTAGGCAAAAAAAGTTTTTTTTCAGATTCATACATTACCTCATATTATTTTAGTCTCTATTATGTTCTTAGTTTATTTGGGTTTATCCAGCTTTGGTGGCATTTATTTGTCTGTTAGACAATATTTCACGTGATAACTTAATTTATAATGAAACTTTTGTTCCAAAAAAATATTTATTTTCAAATAAATTGATAATATATGAAAAATTATATTTGCATTACCGAAAAAACTAACTAGTCTTTAAATATAATCTATGAAATGGAGGGAATAATGAATTCTTTAGAGAATCAATATATGATTGAGTTGTTTAAAAGATATTTACCAAAAGTATGTGATTTCATTAGTGAAAATAACACTTATGCTTTCAAACTAAATTTTGATAATGATGTATTATCTATTAACAATGTTAATATTGAAATTGAATATCATGTTAAAAAGTTAGAAGCTCATTTAGAAATGGAACATGATCTAGTACTAGGTAAATATGAAATGCAGAGCAAACATCTAGGTGAATTTCCCTATTTAAAAGATTTAGATGTGTTTCTAAGTGAAATTATTAACAAGCTTAATAAAAAGAAGATGCTTAATAATATTGGAGATATGGCGATAGGGCATCTATTTTATAATCATAAAGTTAAGGACTTTGCCCAAAAGACCATTGAATAGAAGATAACTAGATTTACAGGATTATCTTGATTCTTTTACTCCAATTCTTCTGCATCCGTCGTAGATGGGGCAGTCGCTACATTTAGGTTTCCTGGGAGTACACAAGTTTTGTCCAAAAGCAACAAAATAAGAGTTAAAGTGAATCCAATATTTTACCGGGAGCTCTTTTCTTAGAGTCATTTCTGTTTCAAGCGGATTTTTTGTTCTTACCATTCCTAATCTATTAAAAATTCTATGAACATGAACATCTACACATACAGCAGGTTTTTTGAAAGCAATTGCTCTAACTAAGTTAGCAGTTTTTCGTCCAACTCCTGGTAATTTGATGAGTTCATCTATCTCTTCAGGAACCTGGTTATTAAATTCTTCTTTCAATATCTTGGGAAGAGCTTTAAGATATTCAGCTTTATGCTTATAAAAACCCACCGGATATAGTAGTTTTTCCAACTGAGAAATCGTAAGTTTATCTAGGTCTTCAGGTTTATTTACAAGCTTAAACAATCCTTCTACAACTTTAGTTGTTGTAGTATCCTTGGTTCTTGCGCTCAATATTGTAGCAATAAGAATCTTGAAAGGGTCCTTAGTCTGAACCTCTATAAAGTCAACAACAGGTGTGGGAAACTCCTTAAAACGAGCTTCTAATGTTTTATAAATCTGATCAAAAGTCATTTTTACCTCTTCTGTCTATAAAAATTTAGGGATAAAAATTGTCCAGAAAATAATTTATTTCCTTCTTTCAGTAAGATAAGTAATTGCTAAGCCCGAATGGTGTATTAGCGAAGTAGAAAGCTAGGTATCACAGGTGAAGAGTGCAAATTCTTTTAGCAAAATCCCCTTCTTTGAGGGGGACACAGGGGGTGCGGCTTATAATATATATATTTGGGAGAATTATGGAAGTTACTTTTGCAAAAGAATATAGTGCTATTCTCAAAGATCTACTGCACTATTTGGGGTAAAGCAGGCTTGATGTTTGAAGAGCTCGGGAAGAAATTAAGACTACTAAACATTTTTATATTGACAGAAAAATCGCTCTTAGTTTAATACTAATAATTTTGTTAATCCACAAATGAAAGGAGATCACAATGTTCCTTAAAAGAGTTGAGATAGATAAATTCCGGAATTTCCAGAATGCTGAGATAGAGTTTAGTGAGAACAAATTTTCTAAAGTATATTCCATAGCAAGTATAAATGGAGGTGGTAAAAGTACCTTGTTGCAATTCATCTACATTATGCTGAGTTGTTTTCGCGATAAGAAGCTTCATAAATATATCATAAATCTATTAGAAACAGAAAACTATCCTGAAGATTACCAGAATCGAATAGCGCGTTTTGTGCTTATAGGAAAACAAGAAATAGACTTAGAGTATATGGTTCTACCTGCTGAAAATGATCTATTTAACTGCACCATCTTAAAAGAGTTAGAACTATTAGAGGGTCAACATAAGAAGCACCAAGAATCTTTACAACACTCAGCAAATTTCCTTAGATTCTACAAAAAACTACAACAATCTGATCAAGTAACTGAGGAGTTAAGAAGTTTAGCTTTAGCCTTTACCCCTAAAGTTGTCTTCCCTAAAAGTAAAGATTATGATGTCTATAACAGGGTTAAGCAATCAGAAAAACTCAAAGATTTCCAAGCATTCGCTGAATATATCAAGAATCGAGAAAATTATATAGTTGAGGATAATTCAGCAGAAATGGAAGCTAGAAAAAAAGAGTTAACCCAAGCAATGAAGAAGCAAAAGGAACAACTTAAAGCAGAAGGTTTTAACTATATCACTACTTTTGCCGATAGTAAATTACTGCTTTTACTAAAATCAAATGTTGATAATGACATTCTTGATAAAATTTCACACCTGACTTATTTAAATGGACCTGACACCCAGATTTATCTCTTTATGTCAAAAGAGGATAAGCAAACCCTCTTGAATAATACAAGCACTACCCACTATTTTGATTATGACAAATTTGGCAATGAAATCTACGTAGCAAATAACTATAATGACAGAATTAGAAAAGTTAAAAAAGATTTAAAAAATTACTATACTTATGATTTCGTCTCCAAAAAGATAATTATTAAGGCTTGTAAAAAAGCCTTTGAAATGGATAATAAAGAGAAACTCCGCACCAATAAATTTGGAGTCCACTATGATGCTTTTATCAAGGATTTGAATACTTTCTTTGATGACAAAAGAATTGTGATATCTGATGAAATGAGTGATGTTAAATTCTATCTGACTTCGGAAGAAAAAGAGTTGAATCCTGAGGATTTAAGTCATGGTGAGCTCAAAAGATTAAGTATCTTTATCTGGTTAAAGTATTTAATTGAAGAAGATTCTCTTGTTCTTATGGACGAAATAGACATCGCTCTACATCCTAAATGGCTCTATCATATCTCCAAAGATTTAGATAAATGGGCAAATCATAACCAGATCATCTTAGCTACTCACTCTCCTCAAATTGTCAGCTCAACATACTATAAGAACATTATCAAGTTAGAGAATGAAAACTCTGTTGTAAAAGTGAAGAAGTATATTAAACCTCCTTTAGACAGAGATATTAATGCCATTGTCAGAACTATTATGGATGCTCCTGATTTTCCTTTAGAGTTATTGGAACTTCATAAGAAGTATAGAAAATTGATAGAGGACGGCAAGTCTGATACTCCTGAAGCCCAAGAACTTAAAGAGGAAATCCTTGAACATGAAAGCGAAAACTCTGCTTTCTTCCAAGAGATGAACTTTGATTTGGATCTTATGGAATGAAGTATGTAAGGAAAACAAAAGCTCCAAAATTCTTCAAAGTTGATACCCAGCATCTCAAAGATTGGGGCAAGTATAAATCGAAAAAGAAAAGAGATCTAAAGCTTCATATTCTCAGAAATGAACAGTACTTTCTTTGCATCTATTGCGAAGGTAAAGTAAGTATGAAGAACTCCCATATCGAACATCTCAGACCTAAAGATGTCAATAAATATCCGGGGAGACTCTTTGAGTATAAGAATCTTACTGTTTCTTGTAACGGAGATTGCCAAGACTTTTGTTTAGATGATCAACCTCATACTTGCGGTCACGTCAAAGCCAATCTCTATGATGAACAACTCTTCCTCAATCCAACAGAATTAGAAGATATTGAAGCTTATTTTATCTATGATAGTGATGATGGCAGAATATTACCCTCCGAAAAAGATCCAAATCGGGCTATGTATATGATTTATACTGTATTAAAACTAAACGAACCTCAATTATGCATGGCTCGGAAAATTGCCTTGAAAACCCTCCAAAATAAGCTTTCAACCTTCCCCAAAGAAAAAAGAAAAGATATTCTTAAAACTATCCTGAGAAAAGAAAGTATTGCCTTTATCAGCTTTCTCAGATATCGGTATAGGAAGATAATTTAATAATTTAAGAGTTTAATAATTTAAGAGTTTAATAATTTAAGAATTTAATAATTTAATAATTTAAGAATTTGATAATTTAAGAATTTAAGAATTTAATAAAGGAAATAAAAATGGAAAAGATAACATGGGTAGAAAATACTCACCCAAACTATAATAAATTTGATAATTCTCAAAGGATGTTTCCACGTGAAATTAGTAGAGACACTAGGAAATTTCATGATGGCATCCCCGGTTTTGAGATGACACCTTTAAAGTCTTTACGCAAAATGGCAAATTTTCTAGGCGTAGGCGGAATCTGGGTTAAAGATGAATCATGCAGACTAAGTTTAAATTCATTCAAAGTTCTCGGAGGCTCTTATGCAATCTATAGGTTCATAAAGAAACTTATAGGTGAAGATCGCGAGTTTTCCTATGAAGAGCTTATTTCTAATGATGTAAAAGCATTAACAGGTGAGATAACTTTTGCAACTGCAACAGATGGTAATCATGGAAGAGGAGTTGCTTGGGCTGCCAGTAAATTAGGACATAAATCTGTAATTTATGTTCATAAGAATACTTCTCAATCTCGCATAGATGCTATTCTAAGTTATGGTGCTACTGTAAAAATTATCGATGGAAATTATGATGATGCAGTCGATCAGGTAAGCATTGATGCAAAGATAAATGGATGGGAAGTCATTTCTGATACCTCTTGGGAAGGTTATGAAGAAATTCCAACTTGGATAATGCAAGGTTACACTACTATTGTTTCGGAAGTTCAAGAACAGTTTGGAGCTCAAGGCATCCTGTATCCTACCCATATTTTTGTTCAGGCAGGAGTAGGAGCTTTGGCTGCTTCGATAATCGGCCACTATCATGCCATCTTAGGTAAGAATTCACCTATCTCTGTTATTGTAGAACCTGATAAAGCAGCTTGTTTATATGAAAGTATGAAGATAGGAGATGGAAACCCTCATAATTTCCCCGGTGACTTAGACTCCATTATGGCGGGTCTTGCTTGTGGCCAACCAAGTCCTATTGCCTGGGATGTATTAGTCGAGTCTGTAGACCTTTTTATTGCTGCAAAAGACTATATTGCTGCAGAAGGTATGAGAATGTACGCTGTCCCTTTAAAAGGCGATCCTTTTATCGTAAGTGGAGAATCTGGGGCTGTTACTTTAGCTACTCTAAAGCATATTATGCTAGATGAAGAATTTACAGACTTAAGAGAAAAGTTAAAACTGGATGCAAACTCAAAAGTGCTCTTGATAAATTCAGAAGGTAACACTGATCCAATAAACTTCAGACGAGTAGTTTGGGAAGGTTCTAAACCTTTACCGCATAGATAAGTTTAACCAGAATGATGCAGTAGAGCTTTTAGGGAAGAGTGCAGATTCTTTTAGCAAAATCCCCTTCTTTGAGGGGGACACAGGGGATGCATTCATAAAAGGCATATAATATATATATTCGGGAGAATTATGGAAGTTACTTTTGCAAAAGAATATTGTGCTATTCTCAAAGATCTACTACATTATTTGGGTTTAAATTCTTTTCTTAAAAGAGAATATACTGATTCATCTAAGTAACCTTTGCGCTCTACATAAACATATTCTCTTAATGTTCCTTCAAAAGTAAAAGCAAACTTATCAGCAATCTTAACAGAGGCTATATTTCTAGGGTCACATCGTAATTCTAATCTGTTTATCTTAAGTTCAGTGAAGGCAAAATTAACTACCGGCTCAGTGAATTCATAAGCCAGTCCTTTTCTCCATTCACTTCTGACTAAATCAGCACCTAACTCTATTACGTTAGACTTCTTGTCCCAGTAGTGAAGAGCAATTGTTCCTATCAGTCTATGAGGGTTATCTTTTAAGAATACTCCCCAGCGGAATCCATCTTCATTATCATATTGCCTTTCCCATTTAGTAATCAAGTCTTTAGCTTCATCTAGGGAAGAAATAGCATTGCTTTGCATATATTTCATGGCATGTGTATCTGAGTATATTTCTAAAATTGCTGCTGCATCATCTATTGTTATCTGCTTTAAGATACATCTTGGGCTTGTAATTGTTTTCATAAAATATCCTATATTATCATCTGTTAGAAGGTTTACCTATAACCAGGAAAGACCAAATATTTGAGTTTATCCCGAATGGTGCAGTAGAACTTTGATGAAGAGTGCTAGATTCTTTTAGCAAAATAAGTTACATAATTTGAAGGCATATAATATATATATTCCTGAAAATTATGTAGCTTATTTTGCAAAAGAAGATAGTGCTATTCGCAAAGGTCTACTGCAGTATTTGGGTTTATATCAATGGTGTCCCCGATGCGATTCGAACGCACGACCTTCTGTTCCGGAGACAAACACTCTATCCAGCTGAGCTACGGGGACACTTGAGGATAAGTATTGTAGGTGCTTCTATTTGTCAAGATTTAACTTACATATAAAAAATAAGGAAGAAAAAATCAAGAAGTAAAAATATAATTTGACATGTTTATAATTAATCTGTATTATGGCAAAGTTAAGATAGATAAGGGAGAAATAATGACTAGACTTAGAAGAAAACCTTCCAGAAAAGATGTCCATAAGCGTAAATTAAAGAAAAAGATTAGACGATCTACCATTATGGAAGATATCTTTAAGTCTGTTTTACTATCAGCTTTTATTACTCTTTTTATATTGATGCTATCCTTAGGCTATTATATGTATCAAAGAAATATTAAATATTCCATCTCAATGTTAGAAGAAGAGACTAAATCTATATCAACAGAAATTGATCACTACTTTAGAGATAAAATAGATCTCATTGATATTCTTTCTTATTCACCATTTATTAAAGATGCTTCTAAATCAAAAGAGAGGAGAGACTGTCTTCTTAATGTTTTCTCTGAAATAGAAAGCAAAGATCAAGGAATTTTCCATTTGTTTGCAGGATATGAAGATAACTCCTTGTTAATTCAGGAGAATATTTTCCCCGCAGGATATAATTTCACGGAATCAAACTGGTATAAAAATGCCATAAACTCTACGGATAAGGTATACAGTATAGGGAATTTACCCTTAGCAGGTGAAGATAGCACCAAGTTTATAATTAGTAAATCATTTTCAATTGATGGCATTAAAACTGGGGTTTTAGCAGTTGATTGTAAGCTAGATAGTCTTTATGCTCTATTCGGTTCAAATTCTATGTTCGAATCTAAAAAAGTGATGTTAGTTAACAGCAACACGCAAATGGTATTAATTCAGGAAGCTACAGATGTCGATTTTGACCTACTTGACAACCATCCGGAAATTCTAGGTTCCGACAAAACTTCTTTTAACGTTAAATTTAACCAAAAACAGTATCTTGTCTTTTCTCATAAAATATTAGATGATGATTGGTATGTTATTTCTAGAATATCTTATTCTGAGATAACAAGTCCCATTCTTCCTCGATTAGTCATACTCCTAGTAGTCTTAGTATTGATTACTCTTATTGTTTCCAAAATTTATGCTAAGAATTTAGGTAAAACCATTGCTAAACCTGTAATTGAAGTTAGCTCAGCTCTCCAAAGCCTGGCAAAGGGAAACCGCAATGTTGGTCCAATTATCAATTATCCCAAAAATGAAATTGGAGTAATGGCGAAAAGCTTTAATACTTTTCTGGAAACTACAGAATTATTAAAAGCAGATATTAATGAGTTAACTGAAACTAAGGCAGATTTATCTTATTCTCTCTCTCTTCTCAATGCTTCGCTAGAATCCACAGACGATGGTATCTTGATTTTAAATAATGCCGGATTGACAACTAAGTGGAATCACAGATTTTTAGTTATCTGGGGTATAAATGAATCTGACTTACTAGTAAGAGTAGATGCCTGTTTAATGTCTAATGTCCAAGATAGAATCGTAAATTATCAGGATTTTGTCGATACTATCAAAAAAACTAAAGAAACTCCTGATATGATTAGTTTTGATATTATTGAATTCAAAAATGGGCGGATAATTGAACGATATTCTTTCCCTCAAGAAGTAGATGGAGAAGTTCTTGGTAGAGTTTGGCGTTATCGTGATGTTACCAAGATTAAGAAATCAGAATATCTCCTCAAGGATAGTGAAGAAAAACATCGAGTCATGTTCACTCAAACCGTTGATGCTTACTGTATTTTGGATGATGGGATCTTTGTAGATGTTAATCAAGCAGCCCAAGATATGTTAAAATCACCTCCGGGATGGCTTAAAGGGAAATCTCCTATTGAGATATCTCCCGAGTATCAGCCGGATGGAAGACTATCTTCCAAAATTGCTAAAGAGTATATTGAAACTGCCTTTAGAACAGGAAGACATAGTTTTTATTGGATTCATCTTCGTTATGATGGAAGCGAATTTCCTGCAGAAATAACTCTAATCAAGATAAGGCTCAAAGCTAAAGATCTTATACTGGCAATCTGGCGTGATATCACCGAAGAAAGAGAGATGGCAGAAAAGCTAAAAACAAGTGAACAGAATTATAGAATTCTTTTTGATACTATGGAAGATATGATTTTTATCTCTGATTATCAAGGAAATATTCAATTTACCAATAATTCAGCAAGTGAAAAACTAGGATACTCATTACCAGAAATATGGGCAATGAATATATTGGAACTTCATCCCCAAGAATTTCAAGAAGAAGCAAAAGAGATAATGCAAAAGACCTTGGCAGGGGAAAGAGCAACCTACTCAATGTCATTATTAACAAAAGAAGGAAGCATAATATCTGTCGAAACCAAGACCTGGTTGGGTAAATGGAATGGAAAAGACTGTATCTTTGGCTTAAGTAAAGATGTTTCAATAGAGCAAGATGCTTTAAATAAGTTCAACAAAATCTTTGAGAGTAATCCTAATCTTATTGCTTTATCAAGTTATCCTGATAGAAAGTTTATAGATGTCAATGAGAACTTCTGCGAAACGTTAGGCTATAAAAAAGAAGAGATTATTGGAAAAACTGTAATAGAATTGAATCTTACTATGGAAATTTCTAAGTTAGACGAAACAACCGCTAAACTAATTAGTGAGGGGAACTTCAGTAATGTCCATCTTAAGGTAACTCCAAGGGATGGGAAGGTTATTGAAGGGCTATTCTCAGGAGAACTGATAGAGTCTAACGGCAAGAAATTCTTCCTAACAGTTATGACAGACATCACTGATATGAAGCAACTAGACAGAAAGTTAAGAGAATCAGAAAGGAAATATCGTTTATTGTTTGAAAACATGACTACCGGTTTTGCCCTCCATGAGATGATTTATAATGAGGAAGGAAAAGCTATTGATTATAGATTCCTTGATGTAAATCCTGCTTTCGAACAATTTACCGGTCTGCAAGCAAATAAGTTAATAGGAAGAAGAGTCAAAGAAGTTTTTCCTAATACTGAGGATTATTGGATTAATACTTATGGTCAAGTCGCTAAGACAAGACAATCAATCAATTATGAAGAGTTTTCTCAGGAATTTGATAAGTATTTTGAAGTTAGAGCTTTTAGTCCCGAGAAAGATAAATTCGCGGTTATTTTCTCAGATTCAACATCACGAGTCAAAGCCCTTAAAGAGTTAGAACGTGAAAAAGAGCTGGCTCAAGCAGCCACCAAAGCTAAATCTGAATTTCTCGCCAATATGAGCCATGAAATTAGAACTCCTCTGAATGGTGTTATTGGTTTTACAGATCTCCTTCTTAGTACAGATTTATCCGAAAATCAGAAACAATTTGCTATCAATGCCAATGTTTCAGGCAAGGCATTACTTGGTATCATCAGTGATATTCTAGATTTTTCCAAGATTGAAGCAGGTAAAATGGAGTTGGATATTGTTAATTCCTCAGTATCAGAAATCATGGAACAAGCTATTGATATAGTAAAGTTCTCTGCTTGCAAGAAAGGATTGGATGTTATACTAAACATTCCGGTAGATTTCCCTGATCGAGCCTTGGTTGATCCGCTTAGATTGAAACAAATCCTTCTTAATCTCCTCAATAATGCTGTTAAGTTTACTACTTCAGGAGAGATTGAACTAAGTGCTAAATTTACTCCTAATGATAAAGATTCAGGAAGATTTGTTTTCTGTGTTAGAGATACAGGCATTGGAATATCAGAGAAGGCTTCTAAAAGACTCTTTAAAGCCTTCTCCCAAGCCGATGGTTCCATAACTCGTAAATATGGTGGAACAGGATTAGGCTTAGTTATCTCTAACTACTTTGCTACTCAAATGGGCTCTCATATCGATTTTATAAGTGAAGAAGGGAAAGGAAGTGAGTTTTATTTTGCTATCGATACAGAGTATGTGGAGAAAAATGAGAAACGCCGAAATATCCTTCAGGGCACCAAAGTACTTATAGCCGACCGAAATTCTCACTTCATGAATGTAGTTAGAATGAGATTAGAGTATTGGGGGATTGAGGTATTCTCAGCTACTGATTTTGTGGAAATTACAGAGTCTCTTACTAAGAAAAACTTAGATTTATTGCTGATTGATGAACGTTTTATAAGTTCAGATAATTATCATAAAATTAGCAAACTTCTAACCCAATCTAAAATAGAAAAGAAATGTTCTGTAGTTATTACCTATTGTCCTAATGATAATATTGATATTATTAACATCTCTAAAGATTTTAAGGCTCATCAAATCATCACTAAACCATTAATGATAAATGAACTTTTCTCAATGATTGAAGGTCTTTGCTCAAAACTCAAGGCCACCGACACTAATCAAACTAGTGAAAAAACTAAACCTGATAAACACTCTATTGCCCAAATAAACACTGAAAGAGAAATTAAAGTTCTAATTGCAGAAGATGTAGATATGAATATGGCCTTAATCAAAACCCTTGTTAAAAGGATTGTACCAAATACAATCATCACTGAAGCAAAAAATGGCATGGAAGCTGTACATCTCTTTAAAGAAGAATCACCTGATTTAATCCTAATGGACGTTCAAATGCCTGAGCTAGACGGATTAGAAGCTACTAGAGCAATTAAAAAGCTAGAATCTAAGAGTGACAGAAATACTCCAATTATTGCCCTTACTGCTGGAGCTTTCTCCGATGATAAAGAAAAATGCTTAAACGCCGGCATGATTGACTTCCTTACTAAACCTATCAACGTGAAAGAACTTACCAGGGTTTTAAATAAATATTTGGGAGAATAACCATTTATCTTGAGCCCATGGTCGGAAGGCGGGCGTTCCCGCCTGCACCAAGCTGAAAAGCTTGGGTTATCTTAAATCCCAGAGGGATGAAAATATAATAAGCAGGGGGACTATGGACTGGGGGCATCTTGCCGCCAGATTCTACAGGCTTTTTCAAGCCTGTTGTGGAAGCAGGGGTGCTTCCACTCCATACCACCT
>JAEKNW010000042.1 GCA_016838885.1 Candidatus Cloacimonadota bacterium | reverse complement strand
GTAACTATTCAGAACCCCCCCAAAAGGCCTCAAAAAAGCTTAAGAAGAAAACAAAGCATTAACAATTAAGAGAGGGGAAAAGCCTCGAAAGCAAAAACGGAGAGCCTCAAAAATATTGAGTCCATTTTTCCTTGCGGAATCCGTAAAAGAGCGAATGGCAGCAAAAAACACATCACCTGCACCTCTGAAAGCACCGGAAACTTTATCCTTGACTTTTGCCATGCGAAAACTTCTTTCGGCGATGTTATTGTCGAAAGGGATTTTGTCGTCATACATGAAAGCTAATATGCCGTCTTTATGGTTTTCAAGCCTTAGAAGCAGATTTAATTCTTTTGACTTTTTTGTTCTGCCACGCTTTTTCTTTCCTTTTTCAGGGGGTGGGATTTGACTGTGCCCCATTTGGATAAAGGTGTCATATCTGTCGGCATAGAATCTTTTTTTCTCCAAACTCATTCTTTTTCCTTTTTGTTTTCCGTTCTTTTTGTCTTTATAAGCACTTTTTAAGAGGTTTTTCATGTTTGTACACCAGGGTTGTCCGGTTCTTTCTTCCGCTGCTCTGAGTTCTCTTATTATATGAGCATTGCAATAGGCATGCGCACACTTGCCATAACTTTCATATGTTTTCCAAAAATCATGAATTGCTGTCCCTGCATATTCAGGTAATATCCCTGCTCTATCTGTTCCTTCTTTTCCCCTTTTATCATCTATGTGCAAACAGGTCAACTTCTCTGTTGCAGCCGTATGCAACCATTCGATTTTCAGTTTTTTCCGCATGCCGGTTTCATCAAATCCAACGACAGGGCTTTCTTTGATTCTCTTTTTTATCTCTGCCAGGGCTTCTTCCAATTGTTCCGATAGCTCTCTGTTTATATTAACCAGTGTGGATTGAGAGATTCCCAATCCCGCAACATCCTCGAAAAATCGTTGAACTCGATTGTATGAGATCATATTGTCTTCCGTTAAATACACCGTCATCGCACGCACCGTTTCGCCATATTGTATCCTTGCTTTAACGTTTTGTGGAAATGCTGCTGTTCTTGTCTTTTTGCAGTTCGGACAGTGTTTTTTCTCTGCTTCATATTGTGTCGTTATAACCTTTATCTGTATATCTATCTCTTGTCTCTTTTCTATCTCTCTCAGTGCTTCAGCTTCAAGATTGCACCCGCATTCAGGGCATTTATTCAGTTTTAACTCTACCCTCTCATCCGGTTCGGCTACCATTTGTAATGGCTTTTTTGTTCCTTTTTTTGTCTTTTTTCCATTCGTGTTTTTTGTTTCCTTTTTCTTCCTGATTACTTTGAATCTGTCTTTTGATGGCGGTTTACTTGTGTTCTGTGAGTTTTGATTCAATCGCTCTTCCAGCTCTTTTATCTTTTCTCCCTGTTTCTTTATTTCTATCCCTTGCTCTTCTATTTTGTCGTACAATGCCATGATTAAGTCTATTACAGCTTCAGGGGATATTTCTATGAGTTTTTTTAATTCTTCTCTTGTTGCTCTCTTCATCTTATCCTCCCCTTTCTTTTATTTTAACATCTTTTTTCTTTTTTCTGAAATCCTTTGGGGTCCTGTATAGTTAC
>JAEKNW010000041.1 GCA_016838885.1 Candidatus Cloacimonadota bacterium | reverse complement strand
TGAGTTGTTTTTTACCATATCTTCTAAACCAGGTTCCCAGATTGGTATTCCACCCTTGTTTAAAAGATCGATCTTGCTTTTATCATTATCAACACAAATTACACTATTTCCCATTTCAGCGAAACATGTTCCAGTTACTAATCCTACATAGCCTGTTCCGATAACAGTTAATTTCATAATTTACCTCGTTTTTTTATATCCATTAGGGTTATTACTTTGCCAATTCCAAGCATCTCTACAGATATCTTCTAATCCATAAATAGCTTTCCAATTCAACTCTTTATTTGCTTTGGAAGGATCTGCATAACATGATGCAATATCACCTTCTCTTCTGGAAACAATTTGATAATCAATCTTTAAATTATTAACTTTACTAAAAGTATCAACCATTTCTAAGACACTATAACCTCTTCCAGTTCCTAAGTTGAAGATATTCAAACCTGAGCCAATTTTAAGTTTTTGTAGAGCTGCTGCATGCCCTTTAGCTAAATCAACAACATGGATGTAGTCTCGAATCCCGGTACCATCGGGAGTATCGTAATCATCTCCAAAAATGTTTAATTTTCCTAATTTACCTACAGCTACTTGAGTAATATAAGGAAGCAGATTATTTGGAATACCATTTGGGTCTTCACCGATGAGACCGCTTGGATGAGCACCTACCGGATTAAAGTATCTTAAGAGGACAATATTCCAGTTATTTTTTACTTTATAAAAATCTCTTAATATATCTTCATTCATTAGTTTAGTTCGCCCATAAGGATTTGTTACTGAAAGTGGAAAATCTTCTGTAATTGGTAATTTTTCAGGATTCCCATAGACTGTTGCAGAAGAGCTAAAGATAAAGTTACGGCAATCATATTCTTCCATTATTTGAAGTAAGGTAATTGTACTATTTAGGTTGTTATCATAGTATTGCAATGGAATTTCGTTAGATTCTCCTACGGCTTTCAATCCTGCAAAGTGAATAACTCCATCAATATCACCTTGGCGAAAAATCGATCTTAGTAGTTCTTTATCTCTGACATCTCCCTCGATGAAAGTTATGTTTTTATCAGTAATACTTTGAACTCTTTCAAGAGAATGATATGAGCTGTTTGACAAATTATCTATCACTACAACATCTATATCTAAATTTAATAATTCAATGCAGGTATGACTTCCAATATATCCGGCACCACCAGTTAATAATAGTTTCATATTTTACTCCTCGATGATTTGAAGACTTTCGTTTTGTAAGGTAACTTCTACAGATTGATTTATGATATTTGCTGTAATAATTATTTTATTAGGATTATCTCCTTCTAAAACGAAGCCAATAGTACCAGCTAGAGCTCCATTAACAACCTTGACCTTAGTCCCTTTTGCTAATCCTTCAGCTGGCATTAGAGAGTATCCCTTCTCCTTAATGAAATGGAACCTTTTAAGCTCTTCAAGTAGAAGATCTTGATGTTTGACCGGGATTACTCTAACTATGTAGCCGGGACGAAGAAGGATAATCTTTTGATCATAATTCATTTTCGTGAAGATATAACCTGAAAAAAGAGGTTTCGTTGTTTCTATTTTGCGATATTGGTATTTTTTTGTGTTAGTGTACTGAGGTAAATAATATTCAATATTATTATCCTTTGCCCATTTTGCTAAAGACTTTTCACTTTGGTATTTAGTTTTAATAACATACCATTTAAGAGAGCCGGAAGGGTCAGTTTCCAAAGTACCAAATAGTTCATCAACATACACTGGTTTATGAGTTGCCATCTATCTCTTACCTCAAAGAATATTAAGGGAAGCTATAAACAGCTTCCCTTTAATATATTAATATCTATAATGCTCAGGTTTATATGGGCCTTCTTTTTGAACTCCAATATATTTAGCCTGTTCATCAGTTAATTTTGTTAATTTTACACCGATTTTATTAATATGAAGTCTGGCAACTTCTTCATCAAGTACTTTAGATAATCTATAGACACCTAAATCATAGTTGTTAGTCCATAGATCTAATTGAGCTAACACTTGATTAGTGAACGAATTACTCATTACAAATGAAGGGTGTCCTGTTGCATTACCCAGATTTACTAATCTCCCTTCTGAAAGAAGAATAATGCTATGGTTATCTGCAAAAGTAATTTTATCTACTTGAGGTTTAATATTTGTTTTTTTAACACCTTGGAGTTCATAGAGTTTTTCAACTTGAATCTCGTTATCGAAGTGCCCAATATTGCAAACTATAGCATTGTTTTTCATGCCTTGCATGTGTTCAACTTTAATAACATCACAGTTGCCTGTAGCAGTTACAAAAATATCTCCGGAAGATAAAGCATCTTCTAAGGTAGTAACTTCATAACCTTCCATAGCAGCTTGATAAGCACAAATAGGGTCTATCTCTGTTACGATAACTCTTGCTCCAAAACCACGCATGGATTGAGCACAACCTTTTCCAACATCACCATAACCACAAACAACAACAACTTTACCTGCTACCATAATATCTGTACCACGTTTTATGCCATCTGCTAAAGACTCACGACAACCATACAGATTATCAAATTTAGATTTTGTTACAGAATCATTAACATTTATTGCAGGGAATTTGAGTTCGTTAAGCTCTAACATTTGATAGAGTCTGTGAACACCAGTAGTTGTCTCTTCAGAAACACCTTTACAGTGAGAAGCTATTGTTCTCCACTTTTTAGGATAAGCCTCTAGATCAGCCAAAATAGTTTTTTGGAGTAAGCCAAATTCTTTATTGCTGGTAGTTATCTGAGGAAGTTTACCTGTTTTTTCAAACTCTTCTTCTAATTTACAACCTTCATGAATCATCAAAGTTGCATCTCCCCCATCATCTACAATTAGGTCAGGACCTTCATTCTCTCCCCAAGTAAGAGCCATTTTAGTGGCCCACCAATACTCAGCAAGAGTCTCACCTTTCCAAGCAAAAACAGGAATTCCTGTTTTAACCATAGCAGCTGCAGCGTGGTCTTGGGTTGAATAAATATTACATGAACACCATCTAATCTCTGCGCCTAAAGCTGTTAAAGTCTCAATTAAAGCAGCAGTTTGAATAGTCATGTGTAAACTACCGGTGATTTTAGCACCTTTTAAAGGTTTTGATTCACCATACTTCTCTCTTAAAGCCATTAAACCAGGCATCTCTTCTTCAGCTAAGATTAGCTCTTCTCTTCCATAATTAGCTAATTCAATATCTTTAATCTTATAATCCATAATTTACCTTATTAATCTCTATTTCTATTATGAGAGCTTCTGTTATCTCTATCTCTATTATCTCTTCCACGACTGTCATTTCCACGACTGTCACGTCCTCTATTATCGCGACCTCTGTTATCTCTGCCACGACTATCGTTTCTATCGTTTCTTCCACTATACGGTTCTTCTTTTGGACGATTAGGATCTGGTTTGTGTTCAGGATTCCCAGGAACACCTTTCATTGATAGACTTATCTTCCCTAGTTCTATACCTTTCAATTTGACAAATACAGTATCACCGACTTTACAGATATCTTCAGGGTGAGCTACTCTATCTTCATGCATAGCTGAAATATGGCAAAGTCCTTCTTTGAAACCATCCATGATTTTTACAAAAGCACCATAAGCTTCGATTCTTGATACAATACCTTCATAAATCTGATCATATTTTGGCATATCGATAATATTTTTTATCATCTTCTTAGCGCTATCTAAAGCAACTTTATCAGCACATAAGATGTTAACCATACCTGTATCATCTATGTTGATATCAACACCGGTTTTTTCGATAATGCTCTTAATTGTTTTTCCACCTTGGCCGATGATTTCACCAATCTTATCAACAGGAACTTGAACTGATTCAATTCTTGGAGCATATTCTGAAAGATCTTTTCGTGGTTGAGGAATACATTCTTCCATTTTATCTAAAATGTAATTACGTGCAACATTAGCTTTTTGTAAAGCCTCTTTCATAATTTCTTCAGTGATACCTTCGATTTTGATATCCATTTGCATGGCAGTAATACCTTCTCTAGTACCTGCAACCTTAAAGTCCATATCACCTAAGTGATCTTCTAAACCCATGATATCTGTAAGCACAACATAGTCATTACCTTCCATAATAAGACCATTAGCAATACCAGCAACCGGAGCTTTAATAGGAACACCAGCAGCCATTAAAGCTAAGGTGCCACTACAGATTGTTGCTTGAGAAGATGAACCGTTTGATTCAGTAATATCTGATACGATTCTTATAGTGTATGGGAAGTCTTCTTTGGAAGGTATAATAGGAGCTAAAGCTGTCTCCGCTAAGTTACCATGACCAAGCTCTCTTCTTCCAGGTCCTCGCATGAAACCAGCTTCACCTACACTATATGGTGGGAAGTTGTAGTGAAGATAGAAATCTTTTTTGTATTCTTCAGCTAAGCCATCTACTATTTGCATAGAATCAGCTCCTGCTAGAGTTACAGTACCCAAACTCTGGGTCTCGCCACGTGTGAATAAAGCACTTCCATGCACGCGAGGTAAAATATCTATCTCACAGGTAATATCTCTAATTTCATCTAAGGTTCTACCATCAACACGGTGATTCTTGTAAAGAATTGCGTGCCTAACACTCTTTTTAATTAACTCTTCATAAGCATTTTTATAGTTTCTTTCGTTTTCTGAGAAAGCTTCTTCTCCAAGTTCATTAAGATATGTTTCTAGGAGTTCTTCTTTAACTGCTTCGAATGCATCATCACGGGCTAATTTACCTTTGATTAAGGCTGCTTCAGTAACTTTATCTTTATATTTTGCTGTAACATCAGCAAGAATTTCTGCAGGGATTACATCATACTCAATAACCGCTTTTTCTTTTGAACAATCTTTAGCAAATTCAACCTGCCACTGAACTAACTCTTTAATCTTCTCTAAACCTGCAAATACAGCTTCAACCATCTGTTCTTCTGAAAGTTCATTTGCTGAAGATTCAATCATACAGATTGAAGTAGCAGAACCAGCTAAACTTAAATGTAAATCAGACTGTGTCTTAAGTACTTCAATTGGAGGATTTACTACTGGTTTGCCATCAACATAACCAACAGCAACACCGGCTATTGGACCATGGAAAGGAATATCTGAAATTGTGAGAGCTAAAGAAGCACCAACAAGTCCAAGCATTGCTGGGTCATTAATTCCATCGAAGGAAAGAATAGTAACAACTACATGAACCGGATTTCTAAATCCTTCTGGGAACATTGGTCGGATTGATCTGTCAATTACACGAGCTGTTAAAGTAGCATCGTTACTAGGTCTTGCTTCTCTTTTGATAAAGCCACCTGGGATTTTACCTGAAGCATACATCTTTTCGACATAATCAACGGTTAAAGGGAAGAAATCTGTTCCTTCATTAGCATTTTTACCCATAGTTGCAGTAACTAAAAGAGTTGTATCTCCTTGTGAAATAAAAACTGAACCGTTAGCTTGTCTGGCTATTTTTCCGGTTTCGGCAGTAATTGTGTAGCCATTAAAATCAAATGACTTTTTAGTAATATTAAAATTATGCATTTTTTCTCCTATTGCATTAATTTGGACCGGAGAAAAGCAATAAACTTAATACATCTAATACATATATTTAGTGTATTGCTCATTATCCGGCCTCTTATTATAGATTCCTATTAAAGATAAAAGGGGATTTGAATCCCCTTTTTGATTAAATTAAACTATTTTCTGATTCCTAAAGCTTTAATAATTGCACGATATCTTTCGACATCGATTTTAATTAAATAATTAAGTAATCTTCTTCTTTTACCGATAATCACTAGAAGTCCTCTTCTTGAAGAAAAGTCTTTCTTATGAACTTTTAAATGTTCGGTTAACTCTTGAATTCTCTTAGTCATAATCGCAATTTGCACTTCTGGTGAACCAGTATCTAAATCATGGAGTTTAAACTCTGCCATGACAGCCAATTTAGCTTCATTACTTAAAGCCATTTCAGCCTCCTATTCATATTATTTCTGCTTATTTACATAAGTCTATTCCATAAATAATGAGACCTACTTTTTGTAAAGGAAAAATTTAAAATCATAGGCTTTTCTCCTTATATGTTAATTTTTCTGTGATAACTACTAGCGTTAATTAAGAGGTATAGCTGGAGATATTGATCTATTTTAGATATGTTATTGAACAAAGATGCTTAATGTTTGAACAGTCTCTTTGTATGGAGACTGTTCAAATTAACTAATTGATATTCAGTACTTTATTTTTTAAAAGCGCTCAATTAGTGCACAATTTTTATTTATTACCCCACTCTTTTGGAATTGACTTATTGGTTTCATGCAGGACATTATCTTTAATATTTTAATAAGGCCTCTAAAATCCCGAAGGGATGCAGATATAATAGGCAGGGTTCAAAGACCCTGTGTAAGAATCCACCACATACCTAAGCCCCTGAGGGGCGATAATCAATTTGATGTAAATAGTGGGTTTAAAGATAAGCTCTTGGGGAGATTGGCTTGAACTTAAGCAGTCTCCTCCTAAATAATATTCTTTACAAACAGATTTAACTTGACTTCAAACTAGATATTAATATATTTTTATAAATGATAAAAAAATACTTAACTTTAATAATCCTAATATTAATAAATCGCCCTCTAACAGCTTGCGATATGTTTATGCTTCAAAGCATTAACAATTATCCTTTTTTTACGATGCCTATTAATTCAGGCTCTTTCAATGATCCTTATGATTATTTTGAAGAGTTTAAAAGCTTAGCTAATGGAAGTTCTGGGAACAGAGATGGCTATGGCATTGTAGCTTACCAATCAGGCGCACCACTAATTGATAGAGATTTTATGTGGTACAAAACTGGTATGAATACTTATTTTGATGAGACCAACCCTGATGAACCACTTTACGAAGCAATTTCTGTTTTAAGTGATAATCCAACCGTGAATCGCATCTTTGTCCATGCTCGGAGTGGAACAGGAGGTCTTGGCAATCATCCATTTGTTTTTGATTATAATAATAGCACTTTCACCTTTATGCATAATGGATACGTCTTTAATAGTGTTAAAAGCGAGATAATGAATTTTTTAGGGGAAGCATGGTTTGATGAACATCCATCTCAGTGGCAAGGAGTTTTTGGTTCTCCTAGTTCATTTATAGACAGTGAATTACTCTTCCATTATTTAATGTATTATATCCTCCAATATCCTGATGACATTCCTACTGCTTTTCGTCATGCTTTCAACAATAAAGAACTGGGCAACGTAGATATGGAATTCATTATGAAATACAATAACAGTACTGTGGTTAATTTTATCTTATCAGACAGCGAAAACACTTATGTTTATCGTTCTTCTGAAGTTCTTGGAAAAAGCTATAATCTTAGTTATCAGATATATCCTAACAATTATGTAGCAGTAAAAACTAATACTGATTTGGCACATACTCTTGAAAAGAATCAAATCATAAAAATCACTCCTCAAGGAGAGATTATAGACCTTAGTTTAGACCCAATTCTCAGAACTAACTTTCTAGAAAAATTTGTAGATAACATAGATACAAATCTATATAAATTACAGTGGCAAATTCAACCCAACCAAGAAATTACTTCCTTCAATATTTACCGCGGAATGAATCAAAATTTTACTAATGCCATGCTGATAGCAACTGTAGATATAGAATCCTCCAACCAAGAAGTTTTCAGCTATCTAGATAGCTATGCTTTTAATCAGATTCACTACTATTGGATTGAAGTTAATTTTACAGATGAAACATCAGAATTAACCTCAAATATCCCTTCTGAGACTCAAGACCATGATGATGATATTGATGAAGCTCTTGAGTTAATAACTCTATATCCTAATCCATTTCGGTCTAATTTAAGTATTTCAATTGATAGCGATGAAATATATCAAATTAAAGTTTATAATCTTAAAGGTCAACTTGTTGATAAAATTACCTATCGCCCTAACCAACAAAAGACTATTAATTGGGATTCTGATGCAAATATGACCAAGAAACTTCCTTCAGGAATCTATATCTTAAAATTCTCTGATGGAAAAAGGACTATAACAAAAAAAGTGATGAAGATAAGATAGTAATACTATAAACTTTGGTTTAACCCGAATGGTGCAGTAGAACTTTGATGAAGAGTACTATATACTTCTGCATAATTTGGGTTTAATATTTATTTCTGTTGGCAAATTGGACAGAAGTAGGTAGATCGACCACCAATCTTTTTTCTATGAATAGGGTGTCCAAGCGGACAAATCTCTTTTCCATATACTTGCAGAAAGTTCTGAAATGAACCTGTTTTATCATCAACCCTACGATAGTCAGAGATAGTAGTCCCATTACATTCAATAGCTTGGCTAAGTACTTCTTTAATGGTTTCTACTAGCAACTTTAACTGTTTAGGCTTGAGTTCTTTTAACTGAGTTAAAGGATGTATCTTAGCACGATACAGCACTTCACAAACATAAATATTACCTAATCCGGCTATTTTTGATTGGTCTAGAAGAAATGTTTTAATAGGGGAAGTAACACTGTTATAGTTATCTTTGAGGTATTTATAGGTAAACTCTTCAGAAAGAGGTTCAATTCCTAATCTAGAGAAATATTGAGGTAACTCACTTTTATTTAGACAATCAATAGTTCCAAAAGTACGTACATCGTCGAACCTCAAATAAGTATCATCACTAAAATAGATTCTTGCCCTTTCGTGTTTTAACAAGTCTTTATTTTCTTCTTCAAAGATTAGTTTTCCAGTCATCCTCAAATGAACTATGATAAGGAAATTACTTTCTAATAAAATTAAGATATATTTACCACGTCTTTGCACATCTAATACTAGAGAGCAATAATTTGATTCATCACAAGTTAAACGTAGTGTTCCAGGATAAAACTCTTCTATTTGAGTAATTTCCTTAGCAATAATTACTTGTTTTAAGTCATTAACAACTGTTTGTACTTCAGGAAGTTCTGGCATATTATTCCTCTACAATATCATCAGGGATAATAATATTTTCTCTGATTATCTCGAAGTTTGAGGTTTCTTCCCTTTCAATGTTAAAAATAGCAGATAAAATGTTGAAAATATTTATCCCAATAAGTTTTTTCGTAATAAGCAAGCCATTGGGAAGAAGCTGAAGCTTTGTGATATTATCTTTAATATCTAACTTAACTGCTTTATTCTTTTTCTCTTTTTCAATAATCCAACTCTCAACAGCTTCGTATTTCTTAACACCTTCGATTATTGCTAAAGCATATTTAGGTTCAGGGATTATTCTGATTGTTTCAGAACTAATAGAATCTAAGTTTCTTTTATCATTGCCTGTAAGAGATTTTACTGAAAATATTTTTAATTCATCATAATCAGCAAAAGAGAAAGCTTCTAAAATTTCATGGCATTTATAGGGAGTATTAGATTGAATTTCAAAGAACTCGTTAAGTCCCTCCATACCAAGAGGAAGTGGAGGAGCGAGCTTTATCTTTGGATGGTGATTAAATCCTTGAGTGTAAATCACTTTTAAGTTACTCTTTCTTACTATCCGATAAATCATTCTCATCATATCAAGATGCCCTACATACTTTAAAATACCTGTTTTTTTATAATAAACTCGGAAGTAGTAGCGTGGTTGGGTATCACTAAATGGTTCTTGGGAGTTGTTTTCTAATATAAAATCATCTGCTAATTTTGTAAATATGTTCTTTCCCAGGGTAAGTTTATGCTCAGAATCACAGACACCACAATCAGTGCAGAAGGAAAGGCATCCTTGCGTAGTTTCTCCCGATTGAGCTTTCTCCTTTTCAGAAATTAGAAACTCAGAATTAATACTCATATCTATATTCTTCCAAGGAAATTCATAATCAAGAGGATACTCTTTGATAAAATCTTGATAATTAATATTTAAGTCAGAAAAACTCCCTTCCCATTTACTAAAATCAAAAAATTCTCTCCACCCATCAAAATAATTTCCATTTTCATAAGCTTTTACTAGAAGTTGATTAAGAGAAGAATCCCCTCGAGCAAATACTGCTTCTAAGAGAGAACTTTCTATTTCATGATACTTAATCTTAATGAATTTATCTTTATAAAAAGTATTTTTTACTTTTAGAGCTCTCGCTAGTAAGATCTTCCTGTCTAGCATAGCTGCCCATTGGAAAGGTGTATGTGGCTTAGGCACAAAGGGTGAAATAGTAACATTAATGCTCAGCTTTTTGCCTGCTTTAGCTTTAATCTTATCTATTAAATCAATTATCGCGTCTATATCACTTTCTTCTTCATAGGGAAGCCCAATCATAAAGTATAATTTTACTAACTGCCAATTAAATCTTAGAGCAGTATCAATACCCTCTAAAATCTCCTCTTCAGAGATGTTTTTGTTTATTATGTTTCGTAATCGCTGAGATCCTGCTTCCGGTGCAATAGTTAATCCTGTTTTTCCTAAATTCTCCACTAAGGTAATTAAGGAATCATCCAGGGTATCTACCCTTAAGGAAGGAAGAGATACTTTAGTTTCTGAATCTCCTAATCGCTTTTTCATTTCTACCAGAAGTGGCTTAATACAAAAGTAATCTGAAGATGATAAGGAAGATAGATTTACCTCTTCCCAACCGTTATTCTGAATCTCATTAAGCATATCAGATAATATGTCTTGGGCATTTCGTTCTCTTACCGGTCTATAAAAGTAACCTGCATGACAAAACCTACAACCTCTTGAGCATCCACGCATTATCTCAGCTACATATCGATCGTGAGTAGCCTGTTGCCAAGCAATGAGTTGGTTATCATGTTTCTTTGTATTTTGAGAAAAATCCCAATATTTTCGAATCTTTACTCTTGCTTGTGATACAGAAGGTACATACCAGCCTGGATAAGTAGCTAACTCTTCCAATATCAATTTCTTATTATCTCTTCCATGCTTAGTAATTATATTCTTAATCTCTATAATAGCTTCTTCACCTTCTCCAATCAAAATTGCATCAAAAATCTGATCTAGTGGAGCCGGGTTAGTTATACTAGGACCTCCTCCAATGATTAAAGGGAAATCTTGTCTATCTTTAGCATAATAAGGAATTTGTGATAAGTCTAGCATATAGATAACATTGGTGAAATTTAGTTCTGATTGCAAGGTGAAGCCAAGTAGATCAAAGTCTTTTAAGGCAACTTTACTCTCAATAGCAAAAAGTGGTTTTTTATTACTTTTTAACAAATCTCCCATGTCTGGCCAAGGAGCATAAGCTCGGTCAGCTATGGCATCATTTTCTTCATTTATGATAGAATAGAGAATCTTTAGTCCTAAGTGAGAAAAACCAACTTCATATAAATCAGGAAAAACTAAACAGATATTTACTAACTCTTCAGAAGGCATAACATTTTTCGAGTTTAATTCTAATCCTATATAGCGCGAGGGTTTATTGACAGATGTTAATAAACTACTAACATCTACTTTTTTATATGTTCTTATCATTTTATTATTTAATACTTATCCTTTTTTTTTACTGATATGGAAGGTCCTCTCATTCACCCTCAGGGATTTCAAACTGAGCTAAAAATGATAGTTCTCTGTTTAGAGCACTGTAGGTATTCATTTTTATGCTGAACAGATTTATTCCAAAGATAAACTCGTTATATTCATCAGGTAATTCAGCATCGATACTACTTTCAGCAGCCTTGAGTGCATTTTTATCTATTCTACTGATAGCTGACAATGCTATATAGAGGGCGTCATAGGACTCAATAAATTGAGTATGAAGAAACTTAACCTTAATAGTAGTTGGTTTAATTTTCATAATAGCTTGAAGATATTGTTCCAAAGACGATAAATAATCTCCTTGAAGATAATCTATCATTTCATACAGGGCTTCAGAGTCTTCTTGAGTAATTCGTTCTAACAAGTCTTCAATGGTAGGATTTGATACTAAATCTTGATACTTCTCCATTTCTTGGGCATAGCTTTGTAAGTCTGCATAAATCCCCTGTCCCCACATTACTGAGCAAATAATAAATATTGCACTAGTTAAAATTACTTTTTTTATCATTAATAAACCCTCTTATCTTTAACTAAATAGTTTTGTACATAATCTTTTACTCCATCTTCCAAAGAAGAAAATCCATCTTTCCAGCCAGCCTTAATTATCTTTGAATTCTTTGCCTTAGTGAAGTATTGATACTTACCCTTGAGATGACCAGGCATGTCTATATACTCAATCTTTGCGTCTAACTCTAAAGCTTGGAATACTGCTTTTGCTAAATCATTCCAACTACGAGCGATACCGCTTCCAACATTGTATATTCCATTTATATTAGGATTCTTTAAAAGCCAATAAATCATCTTTGCAACATCTTTGACATAAACAAAATCTCTTTTCTGCTCGCCATCAGCATAATCTGGATGGTAGGACTTGAAAAGCTCTACTTTTCCTTTTTCTTTAATCTGGCAAAAAGCATTATAAACGACACTGGTCATTGATCCCTTATGATATTCATTAGGACCGTAAACGTTGAAGAACTTGAGCCCACAGATTCTTTTTAAAAGCTTAGATTGATAAGCAAATTGATCGAAAATATGTTTAGAATATCCATACATATTTAAAGGATGTAAGTCATAAAGTTTTTTATGATCATCTGAATATCCCTGACTACCATCACCATAGGTGGCTGCTGAACTGGCATAAATAACCCTAACTTTGTAATAATCAGCCCATTCAACTAATCTCCAAGAAAAATCAGTATTATTACTATATAAATAATCAGCATCCAATTCTGTTGTTGCTGAGCATGCTCCTAAATGAATAATAGCTTCTGGAACTTCAATTTCAAAAACATCATCCATAGCATCAAAAAAATCATCCTTATGCAAGTATTTTAGATAACGTTTTCCTACAAGATTCTTCCATTTCTCAGTTTTTCCCAGATTATCAACGATAATAATGTTATTTATTCCTTTTTGATTTAAGTAAGAAACTACAGCACTACCAATAAAGCCTGCTCCACCTGTTACAATAATCATCTTTAAACTCCTTTAATCTCAAAAATTATTAATAAAAAATAGAATATTGGGGCTGAAACTATTAAACTATCAAATCGATCAATTATCCCTCCGTGCCCTGGAATTAAATTCGAACTGTCTTTAACTTTCATATCTCGTTTGATAATAGATTCAATTAAATCTCCAAATTGACCAAATATTCCGGCTGAAATTACTGCATAAATTATATGCCAACCTAAGAACCAACTTGTTGTTATGTAGATAATAGCACCTACTAATCCGGTAAGCACAAAACCACCTATGAATCCTTCAAGAGACTTTTTGGGACTTGCCTTGAAGATATTACGGTGTTTACCAAACTTCATCCCTACAAAATAAGCAAATGAGTCTGTAGTCCAACAAAACACTTGCAATAATAAAACTAGTTTATAGTCAGGAAAATGAGCAGAGATTCGATAAATCGATGCTGGCATTATTACTGTATATACCATAGCCATTAAGGAAAAACCGATTATTGAGGCAGTATGTTCAATCTTATTCATTATGACATTGTTTCCGGCAACTATAATAAATGTCCCGATTATAGCAAAGTTGATGTACTCAAAACCCTGCACTGCACACAGCAAGAAGACTGGTATGGATAAAGGTATTAATAATACCGGAATATAGAATTTCTTTCCCTCTTGAATAATGTTACGCATCTCCCACATGGCTGCAAAACTAACTAAACCTAAGAATACCAATAATGGAGTGCTTCCCAAATAATACACAACAAGCAATAAGGGTATGAATATTATTGCAACAATTACGCGTTTTAGTAGTTCCATCTATACAGCTCCAAAGCGTCTGTCTCTGTTTTGATAATCTATAATTGCTTGCATCAAATGCTCTTTTTTAAAATCAGGCCACAGCTTTTCAGTGAACCAGAATTCAGTGTAAGCATTTTGCCACAACAAATAATTTGATAATCTCATCTCTCCACTTGTTCTTATAAGAAGCTCTGGATCTGGAACTCCATCTGTATATAAATAAGAAGAGAATAACTCTTCAGATATCTCTTTAGTATCTAATTTACCATTAATTTTATCAGACACAATATCATTGACAGCATCTAATATCTCTCTGCGTGAACCATAATTTATAGCAATCAAGACAGTTAGTCCATCATTAGCTGCAGAACGTGCACAAGCCTTATCAATCTGCTCTATGAAATTTGAATCTAACTCCTTACGGGAACCAATGAATTTTAATCTTACATTGTTCTTAATTAAATCATCAAACTCTTTAAACAGGGTGTTTATAATTAACTTAAACAAACCTGTTATCTCACTTTTTGGTCGTGACCAGTTTTCTGTTGAAAAAGTGTAAAGAGTCAAATATTTAACCCCAACTTCATGACACCCTTCGATAGTTCTGCGAACCGCTTCAGCTCCATGCTTATGACCATAAAGCCTGTTCTGTAAACGTTTCTTCGCCCAACGTCCATTACCATCCATAATTACCGCAATATGTTTTGGGACTCTATCTTTATCAATTCTTGCCATTAATTCTTGATACTTTTCCATTATTCTCTCTCTGCTTTGAATTTTAGATACGCATTCATAAAATCATTTAATTCTCCATCCATAACCTTCTCAGTATTACCAATTTCAAAATTTGTTCTGTGGTCTTTTACCATTTGATAAGGATGAAAAACATAGGAACGAATCTGGTTACCCCAACCAATGTCAGTTTTAGAGACTTCTTCAGCATCTCTCTCTTTCTGTCTCTCAGCTTCATAATACTCATAGAGGCGCGACTTAAGAATAAACATCGCTTTTTCACGATTCTGAACCTGGGAGCGTTGGTTCTGACAAGATACCACTATGTTAGTTGGGAGGTGAGTAATTCTAACTGCAGAATCAGTCGTGTTAACATGCTGTCCTCCAGCCCCACTAGCACGATATGTATCTATTTTAAGATCTTTAGGATTAACTTCAACTTCAATATCATCCATAATCTCAGCATAAGCATATACTGAGGCAAAGGATGTTTGTCGCTTTCCTTGGGCATTAAAGGGGGATATTCTGACTAATCTGTGAATTCCTATTTCAGATTTCAAATATCCATAAGCAAATTCTCCACTTATCTCTAAGGATGCGGTCTTTATCCCTGCTTCATCTCCACTAATATAATCAACAATGTCATACTTAAAGCCATTTTTTTCACACCAGCGAGAATACATGCGAAGCAACATCTCTGCCCAATCTTGAGATTCTGTACCACCGGCTCCTGGATGAATACTCAAGATTGCATTGTTTCTGTCAAACTTACCATTTAACAGAAGTTCAACTTCAAGTTTCTCAATTTCAGGAGTAATTTTTACCAAGTAATCACCTGTTTCTTTTATCATTTCTGAAGATTCATCATCTTCTTCAATCATCATAAAATAGGTTTCTATATCATCATAAATAGTATTGATTCGCATGATTTTATCTAATTTATTTTTAAGTTGTGATAAATCTATTGTAGTTTTTCGGGCTGATTCTTGGTCATTCCAGAAGTCAGGCTCATTCATTAAGGCTTCTAATTTAGCTATCTCTTGCTCAAGAAGAGCTTGGTCAAAGCAACCTCCGTAAATGAATTATCTTTTCCTGAATATCTTCTTTCATCTTTCTTAGTTCAAAAAGCTCCATTAAATTCTCCCGATTTCATTTTTTTTATACATTATTTTGTGCTGGTCTAATTAGTCAAGAATTTAAAAATTTGTCTTGATTCATGAGAATAAAATCAATCATAGCCTCAAATTATCATTTTCCGGATAGGTTTTGATATTATGGTAATAAAAAGGGTCAGTAAAATCATAATAGTTGATAGTGCATTAATAGTAGTAACAGAACCTCTCCTAATAGCACTTTCTACATAAATTGGTAGGGTATTAAAACCTCTTCCTGTTGAGAAGAAAGTGATAATAAAATCATCTAGTGATAAGGTAAAGGCTAACAAAGCAGCAGCTAGAATACCAGGTAAGATAATTGGGAATTTAACTTTCCAGAAAAATTTAGTTTTATTAGCTCCTAAGTCCATTGCCGCCTCTTGAAGAGTATGATCAAAACCTTTGAGTCTTGATTGAATAACTATTATAGTATAAGAGACACAAAAAGTGATATGAGCAATAATAACAGTCATTCTTCCCATTGGAAAGCGTAAGAAGCTAAAAAGCATAGCAATTGAGATTCCCATCAAGATATCCGGCATCACTAGTGGTAAAAAGATTATTCCTTGAATAAATTTCTTAGCCTTAAAATACCTATTTTCCAAGCCTAATGCTGTGATTAATCCAATAGTAGTAGATATTATTGTTGAGATACTAGCAACAAGCAGAGAATTCAAAAAAGCATTTTTCAGGTTTTCATTCTCCCATAATATTTTATAATACTTGAATGTAAAGCCACTCCAACCTGAGATTATTTTTGAATCATTGAAACTATAGATAATCAAAATTAAGATAGGTATATAAAGAAAGAGAAGAATCAGGGTAAAGATTACGATGTTAAAACCATCAAAAAATCTTTTTATGTTTGATTGATATGTCATTATTTTCTCCTCAAACCCTGCTTATAATAGTTGTAACCCGTAAAAAGAATAACTGCTACTAAGAGCAAGAGAATAAAGGATAAAGCTGAAGCAAGAGGCCAATTTCGAGGAATAGATTTAACTTTGAAGGTTATAAGCTGTCCGATAAAGGCTGAACTCTGATGTCCTACTAATTGAGGTATAATATAGGTGCCCAGAGCTGGAATAAAAACTAAAATTGAACCGGCAAAAATACCTTCCATTGATAATGGTAAGGTTATCTTAAAGAAAGAACGTATCTCGTTAGCTCCTAGATCCATAGATGCTTCTAAAAGGCTATAATTAAACTTCTCCAGAACAGAATAGATAGGTAATATCATATAAGGTAGATAGACATAAACCATCACTAGTAAAACTGCCCCATTAGTTCTTAATAGCATTAGTGGTTCATCGATGAGGCCAAAATAGATTAAAGCATTATTAAGCAATCCCTGAGCTGAAAGAAATATCTTCCATGAGAAGATCCTAATAATAAAGTTTGTCCAGAAAGGGATAATAATCAAGACAATGAAGAGATTTTGTTTTCGTTTGGAGGAGTTGGCGATTACATAAGCTACAGGGAACCCAATAAGAATAGTAATTATTGTTGTGAGTAGGGACATGACTAAAGAGTGAGTTATGGAATCAAGATATGAAGAAGAGAAAGCTGCTTTCCAAGATTCTAAAGAAAAAATAAACTTAATGTCATAAACACCGGGAGTTAAAACACTATAGAAAATTACTATTAAGTAAGGTATCAAGAAAAAGAAAGTTATCCAAATAAGAAAAGGAGTAGTTAAAATCAAACTACTTTTATTATCCTTCTCAATTTTTGTTATCTCATTATTCGTATATCTTTCCATTTATTTTCTTCTTATTGTTTTCATAATGTTTTCTGAGTTTACTTTATTCTTATCTGTTTCAAATATTATATGGGTATCGGTATCATGCCAATAAAGATAAACATGTTCCTCCCAATCTAGAGATAACTCATCAATATAGACCTTTTTATGCTGTTGGAATACTCTTAAGAAATGAGCACCAACCTTGACTATATATTGGGTATGAGTTCCTCCATATAGAATATCTTCTATTACTCCTTGAAGGATGTTAAAATCATCTTTTCTCTTTGGAGGCCTTCGCGAAATTGCAATCTTTTCTGGTCTTAATGAGAGTGTGATGACCTCATCTAAAACAGGCTGACGATGATAAGTTGTGTCTATTTCTATCTCGTGTTCTGAATCTGTATGACATACAACAGTAGCAAACTCATCATGTATTTCTACAACTCGCCCTTCTATAAGATTAGTATCCCCTATAAAGTAGGCTGCAAAGATGGTCTCAGGTCTTTCATAAACATCATCAGGCATACCTACCTGAGCAAAACTACCTTTATTCATAATAGCTAATCTATCGGCAATATTTAAGGCTTCACTTTGGTCATGAGTAACATAGAGGAAAGTAATCCCTACTGCATCGTGTATGTTCATTAATTCAATTAACATGTGTTGTCTGAGTTTCAAATCTAGGGCAGCTAAAGGTTCATCAAGAAGTAAAACCTTGGGTTCATTGATTAGGGCTCTGGCTATGGCAATTCTTTGTTTCTGTCCCCCACTCAACTGGTTGGGAAACTTTGATTTATGTGCCTCCATCTTGACTAACTTTAACATTTGCTGGACTCTGTCCTTTATTTCAGATTTATGAACCTTTTTAACTTTTAAACCAAATGCAATATTATCATAAATACTAATATGGGGAAAGAGAGAATAGTTCTGAAAGATAGTATTTACCGGCCTTTTGTAAGGTGGTAACTTAGAAATATCGGTATCCCCGATAAATATATTGCCCTCAGTTGGTATCTCAAACCCTGCAATCATCCTTAATAAAGTGGTCTTACCACATCCACTTGGACCCAAGAAAGAAAAAAACTCACCTTGTTTAATTTCTAAATCTATAGAATCAACTGCTATAAAGTTATCAAACTTCTTGGTAACATTTACTAATCTTAAATCTTCCAATAATCAGTCCCTTTACTTTTTCTTTTTACGTAATAATATAGGTATAAATATAGCTACCAAAATCAAGAGATATACTACCTTATTCATCCCACTCTTTTCATCTCTTTTATTCTCTGAATTCAAACAAATTCTTTCATACAAATTTGAGATATTTGTTACATCAGCTCCAAGATATTTGATTGGGTAACATTTATTTAGATATTCTAAAGGTATATAGATTAACTCATTATTCTTTGTATCATCATCAACAAACTCATTAAAAGCTGTTAGGTTAGGAGTTGGATACTCACAATATTCAGCATTTCTAGAAGCAATTTCCGGCTCCATTAGAAAATCTAAGAATTGATAAGCTAATTCTTTATTCTCCGCAGTTTTGAGCATCACAAAGGAATCAATCCAGTAAGTACCGCCATTCTTCATTAAAGCAAATCTAAGATTAGAGTGTTCTCTGATTACCTGTAATGCATCACCACTATAGGCTTGAGCCATCCATGCCTCTCCTTGAGGAACATCATTCTTATAGGCATCAGAATGGTATTGAGAAATATTTTCATCCCACTTGATTAGGATTTCTTCCGCTTTTTTTAGTGCAACTTCAGAAAAATCATTTGCTGAATATCCAGAAGCCATTAATGCAGCACCAACAACTTCACGAGCATCATCTAGCATTAATATCTTGTTTTTATATTCAGGATTATGAAACAAGTCCCAACTAGCTATACTTTCATTGGCTAGTTTTATAAATTCAGGATTATAGAGAATACCTGTTACACCCCAAAAATATGGCATGGCATACTGGTCTATATTTTCAAAACTGTTTAATTTTTCTAAGATGACAGGATTCAGGTGTTTCCAGTTAGGTAATTTCGTTTTATCGAGTTTCTCTAACAGATCCATCTCTAACATGATTTGGACATGATCACCTGATGGGCATACTAAATCATAAGATCTAGTAGTGTTTACCACCTTGGTTAACATACTCTCATTTGAATCAAAATTATCTTCTATTACTTGGCAATCATACATTTCCTCAAACTCTTTAACTATCTCAGGGTCTATGTACTCTGTCCAATTAAACACATATAAATTATTAGTTGATGAATAGATTAAACTTGAATACAAAACAATACAAGTTATCAAAATTATAATATTTTTTCTCATAGATATCTCCATTTTCATTAGTAAATCTATTGTTAGCTCATCTACTTCTGTGTCAATAAAAATAATATCCCTTTATCATTTCACCTTACTTGGCGATTTTCATAAAACAAAATAATTGACATAAAATACCTGAGTTTTTTAATTGCTATAAATAAAAAAATTATTGAATGAAGGAGTTATTATGCCTATATTTAGACCCTTTAAGGCAGTTAGACCTGTCCCAGCAAAAGCCAAAGATATCGCTTCTTTGCCTTATGATGTTATGGATTCTGATGAAGCTCGGATTGAAGTAAAAAAGAATCCACTAAGTTTTATTCATGTTGAGAAAGCTGAAGTTGATTTACCTGAAGGTACTAATCTATACAGCGAAGAAGTATATAACAAAGCCAAAGAAAACCTCTATAATTATATTAAAAATGGCAATATGATTCAAGATGAAAAACCGGCTTTCTATGTGTATCGCCAAATTATGGACGGTAGGACTCAGACTGGATTAGTTGGTTGTGCTGCTACTGAAGATTATATGAAGAATATTATCAAAAAACATGAACTGACTCGTGCAGCTAAAGAAGCTGATAGAATCAAGCATGTTGATATCTGCGATGCTCATTCTTCTCCTGTTTTCTTCACTTACAGACATAGAGATGATATTAATGCTGTAGTTAGCAAAACCGTGGCCCTGGCTCCGGAATATGATTTCGTTGCTGATGATGGCATTTCTCATGCATTATGGTTAATTTCAAATGATTCAGACATAGCTACTATTACTAATGCCTTTGCTGATATGGATTACCTCTATGTTGCCGATGGTCATCACAGAACTGCATCTGCCGCAAAAGTTGGCTTAATACGTAAAGAAGCTAATCCAAATCATACAGGTCAAGAAGAATATAACTTCTTTATGACTGTTATCTTCCCTGACAATGATCTATATATTATGGACTATAATCGTGTAGTAAAAGACCTTAATGGACATTCAGAAGAAGATTTCTTCTACCATATTGAAGAGAAATTCGAAATCGACCTCTACGATGGTGATGGTCCGTATCATCCTGAAGAAAGACATAACTTCGGTATGTACACAGATGGAAAGTGGTACAAATTAACTGCTAAAGCAGGTACTTTTGATGAAAATAGTCCTACTAAATCTTTAGATGTCTCCATTCTTCAAGACAACCTTCTTCATCCAATTTTAAATATTGGAGATCCTAGAACTGATGAAAGAATCGATTTTATCGGTGGTATCAGAGGTTTAAAAGAATTAGAGAAGAGAGTGGATTCAGGACGTGAAGTTGTGGCATTTGCTATGTACCCAACCTCAATTCAAGAATTAATGGATATAGCTGACGCCGGAGAAATCATGCCTCCTAAATCAACTTGGTTTGAACCAAAACTTAGATCAGGTCTATTTATTCATTTGCTTAAATAGTCTTTTAACCCGAATGGTGCAGTAGAGCTTTAGAGAAGAGTGCAGATTCTTTTAGCAAAATAACTTACAGAATTTGAAGGCATATAATATATATATTCCT
>JAEKNW010000040.1 GCA_016838885.1 Candidatus Cloacimonadota bacterium | reverse complement strand
ATCATCTAACTTATGAATATCATCCAAATCAAAAAGACCCATGTGCATAGGATTTTCTTTTAACTCGGATACTATTTCAAATTGGGCTCCGAACATGAGAGAGACCTGCATAACCATTAATATCAATAAAACTCTTCGCATTATATCCCCGTTTCTCTTAAATTAACTTACAAATGTCATTATTTTGTAATTAATTTTCATGGTCAAGATTTTTTATTTTTTTTATAGTCTCTCACTTTGAGAATGTTCTACCCGAATGGTGCAGTAGAGCTTTAGTAATACTTCGCTAAAGCTATGTATCACAGGCGAAGAGTGCAGATTCTTTTAGCAAAATAGCTTACAGAATTTGACGGCATATAATATATATATTCCTGAAAATTATGGAAGTTACTTTTGCAAAAGAATATAGTGCTATTCTCAAAGAACTACTGCATTATTTGGGTTCATTTATCAAGCCACCCTCCTCAATAGTTTATCTTTGAAAAAGTCAATAATATAGCTAATCTTTAGGTTTTCTTGACATTTTATCATGATTGTTTATTGGTAACAAAGCCTCTTCTGTCGGACGGTGGAGATTCTCTCCGCCCCAAGCTGTAAGCTTGTTAGTATTAAAATATTAATGATATTGCTCTGCATGCAAGCAATAAGTCAATTTCAAAAATATGGGTAATAAATAAAAAATGTGCACTAATTAAGCCCTTTTAAAACTTAAAGTATTTAATATCAATTAGTTCATTTTAACCCGAATGATGCAGTAGAATTTTAGGGAAGAGTGCAGAAGAATATAGTGCTATTCACAAAAGTCTATTGCATTATTTGGGTTTAACAGTCTCCTCACTTTGGGTTTATATGAAACCTGTTAGTCTAATCTCATAATTAAAAATATTTTTATTGCATCTTATAATTTTTCACTTATTCCTTTCTTAAAAAACCAAAAAGGATGTATAATTATGACTACTGTTAACATTTATCTCAATTTCTCAGGCAATTGTGAAGAAGCTTTTTTATTTTATAAATCTGTATTCGGGGGCGAATTCAGTTATCTTGGTCGATTTAAAGACATTCCAAAACAGGAAGATTTACCTGAGATATCTTCAGAAGATGGAGAAAAAATTTTACATGTAACCTTGCCTATTAGCAAGGAAACCTCATTAATGGGTTGCGATAATATTGGAGAATGGAATGAGGCTTATCAGCAGGGAAACAACTTCTCTGTCTCTGTTACCACTGATTCAAGAGAAGAAGCTGATCGCCTCTTCCAAGAGCTTTCCCGGGAAGGACAAGTTCAGGTTCCTCTTGCATTAGCCTTTTGGGGAGATTACTACGGGCAATTTACAGATAAATTCGGAATCAATTGGATGATTATATCAGATTAATTTTTGAGGAGATAATATGAACAAGAAAGTACGGGGAATTGGCGGTATCTTTTTTAAGTGCAAAGACCCTAAAAAGATTAAGGAATGGTATTCGACTAATCTTGGGTTAAATACGGATGACTATGGTACAAGCTTTAACCCGAATGGTGCAGTAGAGCTTTAGAGAAGAGTGCAGATTCTTTTAGCAAAATAGCTTACAGAATTTGAAGGCATATAATATATATATTCCTGAAAA
>JAEKNW010000039.1 GCA_016838885.1 Candidatus Cloacimonadota bacterium | reverse complement strand
ATAACTCTTTTGTAACTATCACTTAATCAAGCTGATTCCTTTAGTTGTTTTAATTGTTTTTCAAGATAATTTATCCTATAACTTTTCCATTCTTTATGAACATTGGAGATAATGTCACTATTATAAGGCTGTTGTAATTTTATCATCGTATAGATAATCCTTGCTAGTTTATGAGCTGTAGCAACAACACCTCCTTTCTTACCTAATCTGGATTTCATTTTTCTTGCATAATCACTCATTGGAGATTTTCCCAGGGATAAAGTACTGGCAGCCATTCGTAAGGTTTGTCCCGCATGGTTTTTTTTCTTTTGCATCTTGCTACTAACAATTTTTCCTCCTGTAATTTTTGTATTCGGGGCTACGTTTAACCATGCTGCCATGTGTTTACTACTTGGCCACTTATCCATGTCTGTACCAATCTCCGCAATTAGTTCTACGGTACTAATTTCACTCATACCATCTACGTCACACAGATCAACTCCTACTATGACTTTTAAAAGATTTCTGGCGTTAAAGCTAAATTGGTTTTTGCGGGCTTTTTTTTTCCGATTCACCTCTAATTCGGTAACGTCTCCTTCCAAAATCTGGGCTGCCTGATCCAATAATTGAGTTCTTATTTTTTCCTCACAGACTTTAAGTTGTGATTGATAAAAACGGTAACTTTCATAAGCCTGCTCAAGCATGAACAAATATTCATCTTTCCAGATACCCTCCAGTGACTTTTTGATATCTTCATCATTGGCTTTTATGCGCGGATCTTTTAGTTTCATCAACTCTTCCGGATCGCGTTCTCCCTCAAGTATAGCTTCTACAATTTGGAGACCCGTTTTGCCAAGAATATCACTAATTACGGTGTGTAATTTAAGATTCATTAATTCCATTGCTTTTTGCATGTGTAGCACATAATCGGAACCTCGTTGAATCAAATTACGCCGATGCCGGATATAAGTGCGCAATTTTCGGATATCTTCTTCGGGTTGGAAACTCTTTTGAAGAAGTCCACAACTGTGTAGCTTTTGTAGCCAAATGGCATCGGTATCATCTTTTTTACGACCAGTTACATTTTTTACATGCCTAGCATTCACCAGGTAAGGTTCAATACCGGATTCCTCTAAAAGTAGATACACGTTAAGCCAGTAAATACCGGTACTTTCTATGGAAACAGTAGTAACACCTTCATTTTTCAGCCAGGATACAAGCTCTTTTAAATCTCTTGTGTAAGCTGGATACTCACGGACTTCAAATCCTCCTGATTCATCGTTAATAGCAACTGCGTGAAAAGTATCGCCAATATCAATACCTGCTGCATGAGGGTTGAAAACGGGTAACCCTTTACTAAATCGCTTTTTTTTCATTGATGAATCGGGATTTACTTGCAATTTTCTTTTCATGACTCTTAAATTTAGAAAGACCTGAAAAGGAGCCAATTTGAAATGGGTTGATCTACTATACGGTGTCAAGGCACCAATTAAAATTCCAATGAGTCTCCTAAAACCAAACTCTGTGAGGGACTGAAAAATCGTCCAAAGCGCAAAACGGATTTTGCTCAGGTCTTTAATTACTTTCCCCAAGTTATCTCATATTTTGTTAGCATGTCAAGGCTTGAGCACTCTG
>JAEKNW010000038.1 GCA_016838885.1 Candidatus Cloacimonadota bacterium | reverse complement strand
TAGAATCTTCCGGGGGCAAAGGAGGAGCGATCATGCGATATCCCAAAGAACGTAAGGAAGCGGTGCTGCGCAAGATGATGCCACCGCACAACCGTTCCCTTGTGGAACTTGCCAAGCAAGAAGGCATCAGCGAAGCGACGTTGTATAACTGGCGCCGGGAGGCCCGCGACAAGGGTCTGTTGCTGCCGGACGGCGATACCGGGCCAGAGGGTTGGAGCGCACGCGACAAGTTCAGCGCCGTGGTGGAAAGCGCCGGTCTCAATGAGGCCGAGCTTTCCGAATACTGCCGCAAGAAAGGTTTGTATCCCGAGCAGCTGGAGCAGTGGCAGCGCGCCTGTGAGACGGCCAATGACTGGGACCGCGAGCACAATCTGCGGCTTAAGGCCGAGCAGAAGGCCGATCGGCAGCACATCCGCCAACTCGAACGCGAACTGACGCGCAAGGAAAAGGCGTTGGCCGAGGCCGCGGCGCTGATCATACTGCGAAAAAAAGCCGAGGCGATCTGGGGGGACAACGAGGGCGAATGATCAGCGCCCCGGATCGCCAACAAGCTACCGAGCTGATCGATGAGGCGCGCCGCGGTGGCGCGCGGTTTGAACCGGCGTGCAGGATGATGGGCATCACGGTACGCACCTATCAGCGTTGGACCGCTGCCGGGAAGATCCAAAACGACCGGCGGCCCGAAGCACCCCGGCCAGAGCCGTCCAACAAACTGACGGTCGAGGAACGAGAGCACGTTTTGGACGTTTGTCATAATCCCGCATATGCCAGTATGCCTCCTGGCCAGATCGTGCCACGTCTGGCTGACCAGGGCGTTTATATTGCGTCTGAATCGAGCTTCTACCGAATTTTGCATGCGATCGACGAACAACATCACCGGGGACGCAGCCGAAAGCCGCATGTCAGCACGCCCCCCAAAGGATACTGCGCTACCGCGCCTAACCAGGTATGGAGTTGGGATATAACCTATTTGCCGACGATGATCCGCGGCCTGTTTTTCTACCTGTACATGATCATGGATGTCTTCAGCCGCAAGGTCGTCGGCTGGGAGGTCCACCTTGCAGAAAACGGCTTCAATGCCGCGATCCTGGTGCAAAAGGCGATCTTGTCCGAAGGTTGCATTCTGGCACCGCCGGTTCTGCACTCCGACAACGGCTCGCCCCAAAAAGGATTTACTCTGCGGGCCAAACTCGACGTGCTGGGCATCACACCCTCTTATAGCCGCCCGCATGTCAGTGACGACAACCCTTATTCTGAAGCATTGTTCCGCACGGTCAAGTACCGCCCAGACTATCCCTACAAGGGGTTGGAAACCCTCGACGACGCCCGCGCCTGGGTCCGAGATTTTGTGAATTGGTACAACCATGACCACCGCCATAGTGCCATCCGATATGTGACCCCGACCGATCGTCACAAATGCCATGATAAGCAATTGCTCGCGGCTCGACAAAAAGTTTATGAAGCGGCAAAGGAGAGGCATCCAGAGCGCTGGAGTGGCAAGACGCGCAACTGGGACTACATTGCGGAGGTTTGGCTGAATCCACCGGCAGAGGCGAAGGTGACAAAAAAATCAGTCAATGTGGCATAAGTAAATGCGACAACTATCTTGACAGACACCG
>JAEKNW010000037.1 GCA_016838885.1 Candidatus Cloacimonadota bacterium | reverse complement strand
ATATTACCCTGTAAGGGTTTAATAAAAGTATAAATAATGTATATAATAAGTCTTTGGTATATAAGATTTTATTTAACCCTTTCAGGGTAAGGTTTTGTTCATCATCAATACCCGGGGTTGCAATCCCTTCAGGATTTTACCCCGGGCTAAACTATTTATCCCCTTTGGGGATTTAACCCAAATAATGCAGTAGACCTTTGCGAATAGCACTATCTTCTTTTGCAAAAGTAAGCTACATAATTTTCAGGAATATATATGTTATATGCCTTCAAATTCTGTAAGCTATTTTGCTAGAATAATCTGCACTCTTCACTAAAGTTCTACTACACTATCTGGGTTTAATAAGATACTTTACACGAAGACGATTTATGGTCAAAAAAATATTCTTATAATCAGTGTTAATCTGGGTAATCTGTGGACAAAAAAATCTTAATTAGTGAAATTAGTGTAATTAGTGGATAGATTAGTCTTTAGCTTTTATTCTCTGTGAAACTCTGTGTTAAGTGATGTAAATTAATATACATAATATTGGATATTTTCGAATCAAATTATTTTTAACTATTTTTCAAAAACCGGGACATTTTGGAAAAAGTGGACCCTATATACTAGTGAAGGCTGTAAGCCAAATACAAAATTATAGGAGTCTTAATATGACAAACCAAAAGAACAGTGTGGTAGTAAAAGAAGAAGAATTGTGTCCGTGGGTAGAAAAATGTTCTCACCTTCAAGAAATGGAAGATGATTTAGAGAAGTTCTATAATGAATTAGTTAATATGAATCTTAAAGTGAATATCCTAAATCATTATGTTGATACATTCTCAGTTGCCCTAAAAGGGATCTTATCTGAGATTCAATATAATATCGATTCAAGCTTTGAAACTTTATTCCCAAATTACGATATATCCGATATTCCCACAAGTATTGAAGCTGAGAATGCTGAATATGAAGTAATTGATGAGGATGAGGAAAGCCAAGAAGAAGCTGAAGAAGTAAATGTCACTGAAAAAACACCGGATATTGCTAAACTTAAAGCTCAAATTAGAAATGAATATCTTGCAATGATCTGGGATATCTGCCTTGAAGAACTTAAAAATACTAGAACCGTTCTGGTATAAGAGTAAACTAATCTGGAATTTGGGTGCTCAGCCTCCGGGGCACCCAATTTTTGGGATTATGGCGATATTGGTGATGTTTTATTGTTGTGAAGTGAAAGGGATGCTTTGAAGGGAGAAAGTCTATCCACGAATTACACGAATTACACTAAGAAGATTTTTCGCTTGTCGCGAAAAGACGGGGAGACGGGGAGAAAGGGAGACGGGGAGAATTTTTCACCACGAAGAAAGAAATAGCCACCGAAAACACTGAATACACCGATAAGAGAAAGAGCTTTCACACGAATAAACACGAATTAAAACGAATAAACACGAATTACACTGAGAAGAAGAAGTTTAGCCAAGTGTCTTTGCTAATTCATTCTACATTTGCTAGAGCAAATGAAGAGGGGATTGAAGAAAGGCCCCGCCATCGGAACCATTTCACTTTTCACTTTTCATTTTTCACTTTTCATTCTTGCGAAGCAAGACTTAAACACCCCGTCATCTTCGATGCCACCCCTCTTGGA
>JAEKNW010000036.1 GCA_016838885.1 Candidatus Cloacimonadota bacterium | reverse complement strand
GAAGGTATATAATATATATATTCCTGAAAATTATGGAAGTTACTTTTGCAAAAGAATATAGTGCTATTCTCAAAGATCTACTGCATTATTTGGGTTAAAATAATGAAAAATGAGACCTACTATTATTAGTAAGCCTCACTAGTTTCTTAGATTAATTGATATTCTAGAAGGTGTATGTTAATCCTAACATGTAGGCAAATATATCCATTTGATGGGTACCTGGCATGTTGTGAGCTGCTGGCTCAACTTCTCTCTCTTCTCCGAAGTAATATTCTAAAGCTAAGTCAAGAGTAATCTTATTCCAAGTATAACCACCTCCAAAAGTGGCATTATGATTTGTAGAAGAAGGGAATAAAATATTTACTGTTTCATCTGGGGCTGGTGCAGGATCATAGAAGTAACCTGCTCTAAGAGCTAAACAATCTGTTGCTTTATATTCTGTACCAAATCTGAATTGAATAGCATCTTCCCATTCCATGTGAGTTATCACGTTTTCTGTTCCAGATTCCATTACTACCTGGGAAACCATCTTGTCATAAGTGCTCCAACGAGTCATCTGAGCATCAAGATTAAATGTCCATCTGTCTGTTGCTCTCCATGAAGTACCTAAACCAATCCAGAAAGGGATTTCGAAATCGCGTCTAATATATAGATCATGTGAAATCTCAATTGTTCCGCCTTGACCATCTGGTACCGGCATTTTGGTAAATTCAGCATCACCGGAGAGTGCTACTACTGAAGGAGAACGATATGATAAGCCAATAGTAAAGTCTTCCACAGGTGTATATTGAATTCCAAAAGCAAAACTAGTTCCACTACCACTAACCTCTTCCTTATATTGTGTATCAAGTAAGCCATCGGAACCTAGATTGCTATTCACCATATCATATCTATCTTCACCCCTTGCTATTTCCATGGCACCGTGGTGGATATTTACTGAAAAACCAACATTAAATTTATCCGTAACTTTATAAGCTGCTGATGAACTTACCGTAATCATTGATATCTCTGAAGACCAATCTAACTCTTTGCCATTACTAAATGGTAACAACTCAGAACCATCCCACTCAACCCCTAATCCATGAGGAACAAAAAATCCAAAACCCCAAGCGAATCTATCACTTGCATAGTTAGCAAAAATATGTGGAGAAATAAAGTGAACATCATCTACTTTAGCATCAATTCCATAAGTATCATTCTTGTAAGTAGGGTATAAATAAACATCTACCATAGAGGCACTAATAGTAGCCTTCTGACCTACCAATCCGGCAGGATTCCAAAAAACAGCAGTTGCATCATCTGCTTGGCCAACAAAAGCTCCACCCATAGCACCAGCTTTAGGACCAATACTATTTAGACTTATCCCATTTCCCCAAAGTGCAACAATCAATACTAATAAGACAAGTGTAATAAAACTTTTTTTCATAAAAACTCCCTTAAAATTTATTTTGTTTTTGAAACATTGTCCTAAAATGAACTTTATTCATTTACTAGTCAATCTTTTTTTTTAATTTGTTAATTTTTCTTGACAGCTTAAACCCAAATAATGCAGTAGGATTCCTGTAGCTTTTCGTTAAGCTACTACAATTTGATTAATTGTATATTAAATATCTATATTATTTTTCAAAAACTATC
>JAEKNW010000035.1 GCA_016838885.1 Candidatus Cloacimonadota bacterium | reverse complement strand
AAGGCATATAATATATATATTCCTGAAAATTATGGAAGTTACTTTTGCAAAAGAATATAGTGCTATTCTCAAAGATCTACTGCATTATTTGGGTTAAAAAATAAAGGTAATAAAACATGCATAAAATAATCAAATTTTTCTTAGTTATCGCCTTTCTAATGATACTGGGCTGTACGAGTCATAATAAACTTCCTTATGATCTACTTCATTACTCTCAAGACCCCTATTCATATGTTGATGCAGAGAGAGGGGATTCGCTGATAGTCTCAAAGATAGATCAAGCTAAAACAGATTCTCTTTCCATGATAAGATACTATTCTTCTTGGAGTGATTCAATGTTAACAGATACTTTAACAACTAATAAACTCCTTGCTTATTATCAGCAAAAAGTCTTATCATTAAAGAAATATCCCGGAATTGGAGAAAATAAACTAACTCGTGATTCTACCTTCTTTTATGAGATGCAAACACGGACCAATCTTGCCTCCGGTTTTAACAAATTTCAAAAAGGAATTATGCTTGAGAAGGCTCATATCAGAGTCTTACCGACTATTAAACCCTATTTCTTGGATTTTGAAAGAGCAGGTGAAGGTTATCCTTTTGATTATTGGCAAAATTCAACAATCCCCATGGCTACGCCCATTTTTGTCTATCACGACATAGATAATTGGGTGCTGATAAGCTGTCATCTCTGCAGTGGATGGGTGGAAAAAGATAAAATAGCCTTCCTAAATAATGATGAAATAGCTTCTTTAAAACTACCCAATAGGGTCGCTATAACAGAGGATAGAAGTCCTATCTATTCCAAGACTAATGAGTATTTAGGAAGTGCGGATATCGGTACCTTCTTTACCTTCTTATTCCAAGATGAAAGACATTATAAAGCCAGTTTTGTTAAAAGAAATGAATGGGGTTTTGGTGAATTAATAGTAATCAACATTCCCCTTGATAAAGCTGACAGAATGCCAATTTCCCTCACTCAAAATAATGTTGCCGGCATAGCCTCAAAAATGATGAATCAAACTTATGGTTGGGGTGGTATGTATTTTAACCGTGATTGCTCACAAATGACTCTTGATATCTTTACTCCCTTTGGCTTGATTTTACCACGCAATGGAAATCACCAGGCTTCGAATGGAGGCAACTTTATTTCAACTGAAGGACTTGAGATTAAGGATTATGACGACTTTATCATTAATAATAGCCTTCCTTTTGCCAGTCTTGTCAGGATTCCCGGACATATTATGCTCTATTTAGGTGAGGAAGCGGGAAAACCTATCGTGATGCATAACATCTGGGGCTTAAGAACAAAAGGCTTTTGGGGTAAAGAAGGAAGATATATAATTGGTAAAACAGTTATTACAGGTATGGAACTGGGGCGAGATATTCCTAAAGTTGATAAAAAAAGATTGATGTTGAATAGACTAAGTGGAGTAGTTAACTTATTTAACCCAGTTAATGAAGAAGATAAAAAACATTGATTTGGTTTAATAATTGCTTATATTATAAATATGAAAAAATATTCTCTTCTCTTAATTTTCTTAATCCTGACTACGCTTGAAGTTCTTGCCTGTACAATTGGCATTGCCTCAAACACCATAACTGCGTCTAATAAACCGATCTTATGGAAGTCAAGAGATATATCACCCAATACTATAAATACTTTAAGATATGTTGATAATTTGACTTATCGCTTTGTGGGAGTAGCAAGCCCTAATGAGAATAGGATGTGGATGGGAGTCAATGAAATGGGCTTTGCTCTGGCTAACTCTCTCTCAAATGACCTAACAGTAGATGTAGGAGAATTCAATAATGGAAATTTAATCTACAACTCTTTAGGACTTGTCTCTAATCTAGATGAATTTGAGAACTATTTAGACTTTCTCACAACGAATAGCACGATAGATTTGGAGTTACGGGGTAACTTTGTAGCTTTTGATGCTCAAGGAAATACTAAGTTATACGAAGTTAATAATAATAGTTATTGGATTTTTGAGACAGATGAAGTATTTAACCCCTATCTCCTTAGAACAAATCACTCTGTCAATGGTGGTGGAATAGATGGAATAGAAAGACTAGTTCGCTCTACTGACATTATCCAAGATTTAGCAAACAATAACCAGCTTTCTGTCCAAAATATAATATCAAAGCAAATTCGAGATGTTTCAGACCATCAATCTCAACCACTTGATTTACCTTGGGCCATTGGGGATCCAAGTCCTCTCTATAACACATATTACAGTATTTGCCGAAGAAACACTATATCTGCTGTAGTTATCGAAGGGGTTCAAGCTGGTGAGGACCCAAAACTTACAACTTTATGGCTCTTGATGGGTAATCCCTTTGTTACCCACGCTATTCCTATTTTTCCTACCTTAAGACCTAACCTTCCTGTCATAAATAATTTATCAGAGAATTCACCGGAATTAGTTAACATTCTCTGGAATGAAGATAATATGTTTCTTCTCGATACTTCTAAATTTGTTAACGACAACTTCTCTCTTCTTCCTACTTTAGAAGATAAAGAAACAGAACTTTATGAAACGATAGAACAAATGAAAAATGAGTGGATTAATCAAGAAATAGATGCTAATAATCTAACATCTTTCATCAATCAAGAAGCCTCTTCTGCCCTTACTTTCTCTTCTGAACTTTTCATAAACTTCACACCAAACGATAACTATGAGGTTCTTCCTATAACAAGATTAACTAGCTATCCTAATCCTTTCCAAAAACAAGTAACTATTGAATTTAGATCGAATAATAATAATGGACTTGTGAATATCTATAATTTGAAAGGACAATTAGTAAAAACTATTACCCAAACAAAGCAAAAAAGCGTTCTGTGGGATGGAAGAGATTCTAACAATAAAAATATGCCTAATGGAATCTATTTAATAAAATATAAAAATGCCAGTGAGACGGCAATAGGAAAAGTTCTTTTAATGAAATAGTAAAGCTGCTGTGTTAACTTCTACTTTGAAAATTTAATAGAATCATACATTGCCTCAATTTCTTGCCTTAAGGCTTCTTTAATCTCAGCAAAATCTTCTTTATTCTTAACAAAATGTGGCATGCCATACTTAATTCTTATAGTTGAAAAAGGCTTAGGAAATCTGAATTTATCCCATGAGTTAAAAGTCCATTCCCTGCTAACATCAATAGCTACCGGCATGATTGCCCGCTTAGATAAATAAGCAGTTGTGAGTAAGCCATCCTTGATAGAATAAATAGGACCGCGTGGACCATCCGGAGTTATAGCAACACTATTATTTTTTAAATGGGCAATTAAACCGCGTAGAGCTTGAGTACCCCCTCTCGTAGAAGAACCTCGCACCGGGATATAACCCAACTTGGAGATAGGTCCTGCTATTAGTTGACCATCATTAGATTGAGATACTAATACCCCAATATTTCGATTCATATTCAATAAAGTTAGAGGTATTTGATCCCTATGCCAAAACATAAAGATTGTTGGTTCTAAAGGGTAATCTCCCATTATCTCCTTCTTGATAGTCAGATTGAACATGCGCAGAAGAAAGGAACCAAAATGTTTTTCACATCGTAATAGAAATTTATTCATTGTTTAGGAGCTTAATGATTTGTAAGGAAGTATTTTGAGAAGCACTTTTATCTCCCAGCATACTCTTAATACTGGATAGTTTTTTTATTAAGATTGTTCTTCTCTTCTCATCTTGAAGCACACTCTCAATTTCACTAAGTATTCTAGAGGGATTCACATCGTTTTGAATGAGTTCAGGTATTATTTCTTCATTGACTATTAAGTTTGGTAAGCCAATATACTTAACCTTGGCTATTCGCTTTGCTATGGCTACAGTTATAGGATTTACTTTATATACTATAATAAAAGGGGTCGCAAAAAGAGTTGTTTCTAAGGTAGTTGTGCCTGATTTGGCTACCACAAAATCACTATGTTTCATGATATCATAGTTATAGTTCTCTATAAGGACAATGTTCTTGGCTATTTTATCTGGCTCTATCAAGCCTAAAAAAGCTTTGTCAGATATTGAAAGCAGGTATAACCTTTGAGGATTGTGCAAGGCAACTTGATTGAATACTTCAAAATGACGGATAAATTCTGTTCTTCTAGATCCGGGAAACATTCCAATCCACTCTTTTGACTCATCTAAAGCAAACTTCTGAGCAAAAGCAGACTTAGTTAGTTGTGCTGATATCTCTTCAGCTACAGGATGACCAACATATTTATTAGGAATATCATACTCATCTAACATGGCTGATTCAAAGGGATTAATGCAACATACAAAATCTGTATATTCTTTAATCTTGAACACACGTTTATGCTTCCAAGCCCAAAACTGGGGACAGATATAATACAAGACCTTGATTCCCATATCTTTTGCTATCTTTGCTATCCTAAGGTTAAGTCCCGGATAATCTACTAAAACAAGTAAATCAGGTCGGTTAGTTTCTAGTATCTGCTTGATCTCCTTCTCAACACTAAGAAAGAAATGGAGATGCTTGATGACTTCCACAAAGCCCATAACATTGAATCTACTAAATTCAAAGAGGCTTTGTAGTCCCTGCTTTTGCATCCTCTCACCACCTACTCCATAATGAGTAAATTCTCCTAGATTATTAAGCTTCTCTAGCACATAAGAGGCATGCAAATCACCAGACTTCTCACCGACTAACCAAAATATCTTCTGCATATAAGCTATTATTTAATCTAAAAGATTCAAAAATGGAGGTAGTTCAGTCTCTATATGTTTCTCTTCAGTCTTTTCTTCTTCCATAGGCATATCATCACCCTCTAAGTTATCATGAAGTGAACCGAAGCCTTTCATACTTCCAGTCATTCCATAATTATCTAAATCCGGATACTCTTTAGGTTTTGATATCTTATTTAGTGAGGTGATAGTCTCCATTTTTTCCTGATCCATCTCAAGACCTGTTGCTAAAACTGTAACTCGAATTCTTCCATCGTATTCAGGATCACAGAAAAGTCCATTAATACATATTATATTTGTTCCAGTCTGACTAGTAATAGTATTGCAAGCATTCTCAAGTTCGTTCATTTTCATATCGGAACCTGCAAAAATGTTAATCAAGAGAGCCTTACATCCGGCAATAGAAATATCTCCTAAAAGCGGATTTGTGATAGCTGCTTGGGCTGCGATGATAGCTCTGTCTTCACCTTCGGCTTCACCTGAACCGATTAAGGCATAACCCATATTTCTCATTATGGTCTTAATATCAGAAAATTCTACATTAATATAACCTGTTCTTGTGATTATATCAGAAATAGATTTTACGCCGTTATATATTATCATGTCTGATTCTCTGAAGCCTTCAACGACCCCGATAGTAGGGAAATTTTCAAGAATTTTGTTATTAGGAATTACCAAAAGAGTATCCACAAAACCTCTTAAGTTCTTAAGCCCTAATTCAGCATTTTCCAGCCTAATCTTACCTTCATAAGGAAAAGGCTTAGTAACAACAGCCATGGTGAGAATATTCATCTCTTTGGCAGCTCTTGCGACTATAGGCAAAGCCCCGGTTCCTGTTCCACCCCCCATTCCTGCAACCAAGAAAACTAAATCAGCTCCATTTAAAGCTTTTTTTATCTCTTCATAAGACTCTTCCGCAGCCTTCTCACCTATCTCAGGTAGAGCACCGGCTCCTCTTCCACTTGTTGCTTTGGGTCCTAATTGGACTAAATTTGGAGCTAAAGATTTCTTCAAATCCTGAACATCACTATTCATTGCGATGAATTCGACATTATCTAATTTATTATTTATCATTGTGTTGATGGCATTTCCACCAGCACCACCGACTCCTACTATCTTAATCTGGGTTAATACAAAATCTGAAGCTTCATTAATCTCAAACATCTCAACTCCTCTTTATTCTGAAAAGAATTTCTTTATTTCACTGAATATATTTTTTAACTTAATTTTCTTAGGAAATATTGTTTTAGCTTCAATATTGTTTAATCCACAATATCGTAACATTCCAATAACTACTGAAGACTCTAACTTATTTAAATCATCTATTTTACCACTCATTCCATCAAGGACAGGGTGAGTTATTTTAACCGGCATATTAAATGTTTCTCGAGCTATCGAAGCATAAACATCTAAGTAACAAGCTCCCCCGGTTAGCACTAATCCTGCAGAAATCATTTCCGGTTTATAACTTTTAATCAAGTCTTTATAACTAGTCTCTAATGAATCTTGAATTCTACGTTCAATAATCTCTTTCACTACTTGTAATTGGACTTTCTTGGTGATATTTCTATCAAAGGTTCTGTATTCTATCTCTTTTGAAAAGTCATATTTGCTATAATCTAGTTGGGAAAGACCTGTTTTTAAATCATTCGCTGTTTTAGGTAAAGTTCTTAAGACTTTATAAATATCTTTAGTTATCTCTTCACTACCCACTAAATTAACACTAATTGCCTGGATGTATTTCTTACTAAAAATAATCCCATCAGATATCCCTGAGCCGATATCAAGTAAGATACAACCTAAATCACGCTCTTGCTCTGTCAAAACACCCAAGGCTGAAGCATAGCTTGCTAAGACATAAGAATCAACTTTATATCCGTTTATGTCAAAACATTTATTAAGATTTTGCAAGACAACTTTCTCAACCAGGATAGTTGTTATCTCGCCTGATAACTTTGTGCCTGAAAACATTAAGGGAAGTTTATAATGTTCAGTATTATTATCTATTAAAAAGAATTTCGGGATTGTATGAATAATCTCATAGTTTTCTAATCCGGTTTGTTTTAACACACTATTTTTAGCATCATCAAGCACTAAGTTGATATGCTCTTGTTTAATCTCTGTAGATTTTCCTTCGGTAGAAAGAGTTACTTTCCCAACTGCATTCATGTATTTAATATAATCACCAGAAACACTTACAAAAAGTGAATCAATATCTTGATTTGAATTCTCTTTTAACTGATCAATGGCATCTTTAATAGACTCTGATAAATCTTTGATATCTATTACTTTGCCTTTGAGAATTCCATTTGAAGGAGCTTGGCCTATACCTTTTATTTCGATAGACTTGCCGCCTAATAATTCTGCAGTTACTGCTAAGATCTTTGAAGATCCAATATCTACAACTGTTACCATTTTACTTCCCATCCTAACTCCATTAAAAATCTGCTTTACGGGTTACTATTTGTCTCTCATAACTTACATCAATATATAGACCTGAAGAAAATGAGTTGCAATGACTCAAAAACAGGTCAATTTTATTACTAAGGTTTCCATTTCCAAAGTAAACAGTGTTTCCTCTTGAGATTTCTCTAAAATATACTTTGTTATTCTTTATGAATAAATCAGAAATACGATCATGAAAATCAGGTCTAGCTTCAAGGATTTGGCTTAGATAATCAGCCATTTCATGAGCTTCACCTGCTTCAATAAAATCACCAATTTTATAGTTTTTAGTATCATGTTTTACCGTAATCACCGGTAGTGATTTCTTAAAATATCCATATCCTACTCTTTCTAATATCTTTAAATCTCTGTTAATATAATAATTTTTTCCATCAGAGAAATTCGCTATAGCAAAAGGAGTCTCCAAGAAATAATAAACTTTCAATTTACTGAGAATTTTTCTCTTCACTTTCAGCTCAGCTATTATTGGATAGCTATGAGCTAATGTATCTTTGATGGTTTCAAGATTGAGTTTATAGAGATTTACACCTAAATTAGCTTGTAAATCTTGCTCAATATGAAAATTTAAGTCATTAGATTCACCTATTACTTCCACTTTTTCTAGTTTTAAAAGATCTGTTCTTTTGATTATCTCAAAAGTTCCCATACTGGTCAAGATAACCAATAGTATACTAAGAAAGAAATAGATGAAATATCTTCTTGTACCTCTTACTAAGGATCTACTTGAAGTATTTCTCATTAAGACTATTCCTCACTGTATCTTGATATCACCTGTTCTCCATATTCATAAACTCTACCTGCACCCATAGTAATAAAGATATCTCCATCTTCTAAGGAATCTATTATTATATCAACTATCTCATCTTCATTGGAAATATAAGTAACATTTTTATGCCCTGAATAAAGAGCTTCTTCGGCTATTAACTCCCCGGTAACTCCGGGAATAGGCAATTCACGGGCGGGGTAGATTGGAGCTATTAACAATTTATCACAAGAAAAGAAGGCTCTACCAAAATCTTTGGCGAAATCTCTAGTTCGCGAATAAAGATGGGGTTGGAAAAGAACAACTATCCTGCGATTAGTACTATCTCTGAAACCATCTAAGGTTGCCATTATCTCTGTAGGGTGATGGGCATAATCATCAAAGAAGGAAATACCTTTAAAAGTTCCTTTATTCTCAAATCTGCGATAGACTCCTTTATAATCGAAAAGACCTTCTTGAATTGAGGTAAAAGGAATATCTAATTCTAAACCTACTGAACAAGCCAAAAGAGAATTTAGAATATTATGTTTGCCGGTTACTTGTAAGTTAATTCTGCCCATTTTATATGTCTTATAAATCAAATCATAAGAACTTGTGAAGTCTATCATTTCAATATTCTCAGCTCTAACATCAGCTTGTTTTGAGAAACCATAAGTAACGATATTTTTAGTGATTTTAGGAAGAATTGATTGGACTCCCTTATCATCTAAACAGGCTATAACAGAGCCAAAAAAAGGAACCTTTTCCGCATAGGTAAGAAAGGCAGATTTGATAGCATCTAAGTTTTGATAGCAATCAAGGTGATCAGCGTCTATATTAGTTATCCCTGCTATGATAGGAGTTAAAGTAAGAAAAGAGTGATCATATTCATCAGCTTCTACAACTATATATTTGCCTGAGCCCATTAGATTGTTCGAACCAAAGTTCTTAACTTTACCACCGACAATAATAGTTGGTTCTAATTTAGCTTTTTCTAACATAATCCCGACCATAGAAGTCGTTGTTGTCTTGCCATGAGTTCCCGCAATACCAATACTAAAACTCATTCTTGTTATCTCAGCCAACATTTCAGCTCTTCTAATTACCGGGATTCTAAGCTTTTTAGCAGTTACAACTTCCAAGTTATCATCTCTAACAGCTGAAGATCTTACAACAACATCTACTTCTCCAATATTTTCTGGTGCATGTCCTTCAACTATTCTAATCCCAATATCTTCTAAGTGCCGGGTAATTTCACTTTTCTTCATATCTGAGCCTGAAATAGTTAATCCTTGATTATGTAGAAGTTCGGCAATACTACTCATGCCTATTCCACCAATTCCTACGAAATGAATTTTCTTTGTTCTACCTAGCATTTATTTATCCTTATGTAATTTTTCTAGAATTGAGCTAACGATTGTATCTACCGCACTGGTATGGACACATTGCTCAAAATTTTGTTTATAATAATCATAGTTACTACTTAATTTATCTAATTCTGCAATGAGAGTATTGTAGTCAAGATTATTTTGTTCTAAAGTTATAGCAATGTTTTTAGAAGTTTGTTCAAGAGCATTTTTATATTGATGATTCTCTGCTGCAGAGGGTAAGGGGATGAGAAGAGCAGGTATCTTTTTGGCCTCTAATTCAGCGATAGTTATAGCTCCTGCTCTACATATTGCAATGTCTGCAATGTTATATAAGGCATCGATATCATAAGAAAAACCAAACATAAACAGTCCTTTCTTCTCCTTATGATCATCTTGAAATTCATCTAAATTTTTAACTCCAAGTTGCCAGATAATGTTATAGTGTTCTAAAAGTCTATCAAGGGTATTTTTCATCATATAATTCAAGAACTGGGAACCTTGACTTCCTCCAATGATAAATAGAGTTTTCTTTTCCCTATCAAATTGATAATCAGTCATATCTGCTATTCTTTCTGAGTTAACTAAAGTCTTGTTTAACGGATTTCCACTATAAATAATGTTTGAGTTCTTCAGATATTTCTTGGCATCTCCCTGTCCGATAAAAATAGTATTAGCATCGGCTTCCAAGGCACGTGTGGTCAAGCCTGGATAAGAATTTTGTTCTTGCAAAAAGTAAGGTACTTTTTTACCTCTGGCAACAAAGCCTGATGGTCCGCTAACAAAGCCTCCACATCCGATATAAGCATCAGGTTGGTATTTTTTGAATATCTTCTTAACTTTGTTGATACTATTAAATAATTTAAAGGGGAAGAAGATATGTTTTAAGGTAAATTTACGGTATAATTTCTGAACGTTAATAGCTTCAAAATCGATCTTATTTTTTGTAATAATCTTCTCTTCCATACTGTCCTTATTACCGATATACAAGACTTGGTGGCCTCTTTTAATTAACTCTTGGCTAATACTTAAAGCTGGCATGATATGGCCACCGGTTCCACCTGCAGAAATGATAAACTTCATTATGAGACTCCTTCTCTGGCTACAATATTCAAGACAATTGACAAACTCAATGAATCCATAAGGAAAGCTGATCCACCATAGCTGATAAATGGTAATGAAACCCCTGTTGAGGGCAAGGTTGAAATAGCAACCCCGATATTAACAATGACAGTAAAGATAAAGTTAAGACTTAAGCCCAAAGCAAAATATCTTTTGTATAAATCCTTAATATCTTTTGATAAGATGAATAACCTTAAAAAGAGGGCAAAAAAGATTATCATAATCATTGAAGAGAGAATGAATCCATACTCTTCACCGATGAAGGAGAAAATATAATCTGTATCAGCTTCGGGCACAAAGTTTCTGGCTGCACTACCAAAATCAGATTTTGTTCCCCATAATCCTCCTGCGGATAAGGCTCCAAGGCTTTCTACAATTTGTCTTTCTTTATCTGCTGAGACCTCAACTTGATCTCTATTGGGGTTAAGCAAGGAATATTTACTATATACTCTTAAACGCTCAAATCTATAGCTCTGACCAAAGGCAAAGATACCTGAAACTAAGAGGACGGCTGCTAAAACAATTATTAAAATGATTCTCTTATCTAGATTAGCCAGATAAAGCATACAAAATAATGCCCCTGATGTGATAGCCAATACACTGAAATGAGGTTCCTTTAGGATTAAAATAGCTGATAAAATAGCAAATATAATAAATCTATGTGATTTCTTTGCTAGAATAACTAACTTGTTTTCGCTTATAAGGTTATTATATTTTGCTATATAAAGCGATAATGATGAGATTAAAATAATACGAGTATAATAACTAGGTTGAAAGGTGAAAAAGATTAGATTAATACTTCTTTTTGCTCCAAGAACTTCTCTTCCAAAAATTAGAACTGCTACTAACAAAACAGTTGAAATAATATAATGTAGATTTTCATGTTTCTTAAATAAATCTACATTACCCTTTTTAACAAAAGCATAAACTACGATAAAAGAGACAGGAGTAAAGAATAATCCCTGTTTTAACAGAGAATCAAGACTATTTGCTTGTGAATAGTATAAGAGAGTTATTATTCCCACAACAGCAAGAATAACATAGAGCGATCCGGCTATTTTGTCTATCTTGATAATTTTACTGCTCATTATTCTTAAGATTCTCCACAATCATTCTAAAACTATCTCCACGGTGTTCATAATTTTTATAGGCATCATAGCTGGCACAAGCAGGTGATAGGATAATTATATCATTTGGGTGTGATTCAGTAAAAGCTTTTTTCACAGCTTCTTCTAAATTATCAAAAGTTTCTTTGGGAGTAAACTCCTCAAACTGTTTCATCATTTTAGCTTTGGTTTCCCCTATTAGATATAACTTTTTAGCATAAATATTTAGATGCTCAAGTAATATACCAAAGTCTTCTCCCTTATCAGAACCACCCATTATTATTCTAACTCTTTGCTTGAAAGCACTTAATGCGTATTTTACAGAATCTGTATTTGTGGCTTTTGAATCATTAACAAAAGTAACTCCATTAATATCAGCAACAAACTCTAATCTATGAGCTAATCCTTTGAAAGAAGTAAAAGCTTTGGCAGTTAATTCACTATCTAAAGTCATTGGAAGAGACTCCAGAACTAGCATAGTCGCCATAATGTTTAGAATATTGTGTTCACCTTTTAAACTGGTTTTACTGATATCAATCAATAAACGAGAGGTAGATAAGTTAGTATTATCTAATTTAACATCACTTCTTTCTTTGAGACTAAATCTTCGTATCTTACTAGGAATGAGGTGAATATAACTGTTTATCTGTCTGTCTTTATCAAAGATTATCGCAGTATCAGTTTCAGTTTGTTCTTTAAAAATATTGAATTTTGCTAAAGAATAGTGCTCAAAAGATTCGTAACGATTGAGGTGATCAGGAGTAATATTCAATAGAACAGCAATGTCCGGTCTAAAATCATAGACTAGGTCTAATTGGAAACTACTTAGTTCGAGAACAACATAATCATAGGCATATTTTTCTATAGGTAAACTAGTGAAAGCAATACCAATATTGCCGGCTAAGGCTACTTTTATATGTAACTCATTTAGGATATGATAGATTAGAGAAACAGTAGTACTTTTACCATTGGAGCCTGTTACTGCAATGATTTTTGTAGCAGGGTGTTTTATTCTAAAGCCAAACTCTATTTCACTAATTAGTTCATTCCCATTAGCTTGGAGTTTCTTTATTATCGGAGTGGTAAGTGGGATACCGGGAGAAACAATAATTTGAGGAAAGTCATATAATTTATCAGAATGACCTCCAAACTCGTAGTCCAAACCTGCCAGTTCTTGTAATGTTACATCACAATCTTCAAGTTTTTTATATTCAGATATAAAGACTTGATATCCTAATTCTCTAGCTTTTAAAGCAGCAGATAAACCACTTCGAGCAATTCCTAACACAGCAATTTTTTTCATATAAAACCTACCTAAGTTTAATGGTACTTAAGCCAATAACTAATAATAATATAGTTATGATCCAAAATCTAACTACAATCTTTGATTCAGCAAAACCTCGCAACTCATAATGATGATGTAAAGGGGCCATTTTAAAGACTCTTCTTCCGACGCCAAACCTTTTCTTAGTAAATTTAAAATATCTAACTTGGATTATTACCGACATTGCTTCAGCTATAAAGACAAATCCAACGATAGCAAGAAATATCTGTTCTCTTAACAAAATTGAGAGCATAGCAAGGATACCCCCTAAAGGAAGGGATCCTGTATCGCCCATGAAAATTTCAGCAGGTCGGCAATTATACCAGAGGAATCCTATTAAAGTCCCTACTAAAGCGGCGATAAATACTGTCAATTCACCTGCTTTGGGGATAAATCCTAGATTTAAATAATCAGCATAGTTAATATTTCCTTTCAAATAAGACATTATTCCTAAACCTAAGGCAACAATGGCACTTATCCCTTCGGCTAAGCCATCTAAGCCATTGGTTAGATTAACAGCGTTAGAAGTTCCGACCACAATAAAAATAACAACAGGAATAAACATGAATCCTAGAAATATTGCAGTATGTTTTAGGAAAGGCAAATCAATATAAGCTAAATATTCAATATCATTGCTGAAGTAAAGAAAGAGAGCAATCATTAATGATACACTCACTTGTCCCATTAGTTTATATTTAGGAATTAGTCCTTTTTTTGACTTAGCAAAATTCTTTAGATAATCATCAATAAAGCCGAAAATACCTAACCAAATCGTTGTTAGATACATCATCCAAATATAAGAGTTATCTAGTCTTGTCCATAATAATGACGAGCCTAGTAGCCCTATGAGGATAATCAGCCCTCCCATGGTAGGTGTTCCTTGCTTGGCTTGGTGCCTATCAGGCATATCCTCATCAATAGTTTCAACAGCCAAATGACGTTTTAAGGTATTGATAATCCATGGACCAAAGAGATAACTAAAAATCAAGGCAGTAATAAAAGCACCTGCAGATCTAAAGGTAACATAAGTAAATACGCGAAGGGGATTAAATGTAGTAATATACTGACTAAATAAATGATAAAACACTATATATACTCCAATATTTTTTCTAGATGTATTCCGTGTGAACCTTTGAGGAGGATTACTCCTTCTTTTAGTTCATTAATATTTGTTGATTTAAGGAAATCATCAACAGAAGAATAGTGAATTTCACCTTCATACAATCGTGATAGCTCACCAACAGTATAAACTTTAATATTTGTCAAATCTTTCAAGATTTTTTTTATTTCTAGGTGAAGTTCTTCTGCTCTGCTACCCAGTTCTAACATATCTCCGAGGACAGCAACATGCTTTTTATCAGGATTGAATCCAGCCCAGAATTTTATTGCTTCCCGGGTAGATTTGGGATTAGCATTATAACAATCCGCTATGATTATCTGGTCTTGCTTATTAATAATACTCATTCTATTTGCTAGGTCCAGCTTCTTTTTTAATCCATAAATGATATCATTAAGGCTAATCTCTAATAGTCTTGCCAGAGAGATAGCAAAAGCATAATTTAGGGCAAAGTAGGGGATTAGGTTATTTATCTGGAATTGAGAATTATTAATTTTGATAGTCATAGTATCACTAGCAAGATCTGTTATGTCATACACGAAGTTATTATCGCTATTTCTACCTACTGAGATCCCAATATTGCGATATTCTTTTGCTTTATAATCAATAAACAAAGCATCATCACCGGGAAAGATGAACTTTTCTAATTTTCTTCTAAATAGCCAAGTTTTTTCTTTAAATACACCTTCTATTGAGCCAAGCTTTTCTAAATGTGCAGAATCTACTGAGGTTATTAAAGCGATATGAGGTTGGATGATGTTACTTAGATAATTAATCTCGCCAAAGTTGTTAGTACCAATTTCAAAGACCCCATATTGATTATCTTTCTTAATTCTGAAAATAGTTCTAGGCAAACCAATAAAGTTATTTTCATTACCATGTGTTCTAAGGACAGAATGACTTTCACTTAGAATATTCGAGATTATCTCTTTTGTAGTAGTTTTCCCGGTACTTCCAGTCAAAGCAATCTTTTTAATATTGAATAAAGAGAGATATCTTTTAGCAATATATCCATAAAAATGAAGGGCATTTTCAACTTGTAGATATCTATCACTTTCATAGTCGATTTCTCCAACAGCATAACAAGTCGGATTATTGCTTAGTATGTTATGAATATAATCATTGCCATCATATTTCTCACCCTTAATTGCTATAAAAAGTGAATCTTCTTTTATGGTCCGAGAATCTGTTGAAATAGCCTTAATACACATAGTTGGGATATCAGTATATAAATCCATATTCTTACTCTGACTGAATTTTTCTTTCAAATCAATAAGATTAATAACATCATAAGGAATTGCTAAATCATCCTTTTTAGTTTCGCCATTATCATTATACTCTTCAACTACTAAGGCATCAGAAAAAGCAATTTTTACACCCTTTATTTCTTGGTAGTTCTCATGCCCTTTTCCTAACAAGGCAAGAACATCCCCGGCTTGAGAAAGATCAAGAGCTGTCAATATTGCTTTTCTTCTATCTCTAATAATAAAATAATTCTCTGCTGTCAAATCACTGACCATATCTGCAATAATAGAATTATTATTCTCCCAACGAGGATTATCATCAGTAATAATGACTAAATCTGATAACTGTGTCGCGATTTTAGCCATTGGAGCCCTTTTAGCTTTATCTCTGTCTCCCCCACATCCTACAAGAGTTATTAATCGCTTTGGACTTGTTTTCTTCAATGTTTTCAAAACCTGTTCTATTGCGTCTGGAGTATGAGCATAATCCAGAAATACTTGACTTTTAGCCTTAGAATTCAGAGGCTCCAATCTACCACTTGTTTTCTTAAGAGAAGTTAAGATCTCATTATTGAAGTCATTATCAGGAAGTAATTCTTGACATATAGTTTTGGCTAAAAGTAGATTATATATATTAAACTCACCAATATAATTAGTAGCAATATCTTCTTGAATATTTCCTTTATTATAAGTGAACTTGGTATAAGTTGCATTATTCTCAATATTTGAAGCATAGACATTATTTTGAGAATTTAACCCATAAGATATTTTCTTATTTTTAAACTCAGAATAGTATCTTTGTCCAAACTCATCATCTGTGTTAATCACAGCAAAAGCTCCTGTACTTTCAGCACTATCAAAAAGAATCTTCTTTGCTAAATAATAATTTTCAATTGTATTATGAAAGTCCAGATGATCTTGAGTTAGATTTGTGAATCCAATAGCATCGAACTGCTGACCATAAACTCGATCTAAAACAAGAGAGTGGGATGAAACCTCCATCACAACAACTTGGCAAGCAGCTTCTACCATCTTAGCTAAGATTTTATTTAATTCGGCTAAGTCTGGCGTAGTCCTGCTCAAGGAGACCATATCTCCCCCTACTGAGTAACCTAAGGTACCAATAATTCCACACTTAATATTCATCTTATTCAATATATCAAAAATTAAAGTTGCTGTGGTTGTTTTACCATTCGTTCCGGTAATTCCGATTAATTTGACTTTTGAAGATGGGTTTCCATAGATTTCAGAAGCGATCAAGGCTCCTGCCTTTCTGGCATCTTTTACTAGAATAGAATTCCCTGTGAAGTCAATTTCTTTAGTATGAACAATTAAATTAGCCCCATCTTCAAGAGCTTTAGATATATATTTATGCCCATCTTGTTCAAAACCTTCTATTGCAATAAAAACATCATTTTTTTTTATTTCTCTGGAATCAATTGCCAGATCATTTATCTCAATCTGTTCTGACAGGATATTAGAAGATATAAATAGCTTCTTCTCAACCAATATATCTATTAGATGTTTGCTACTAATTTTCATAATTCGCTCCTAACGACATTTTATCACCAACTCCATGTTTTCAGTTAACTTGGTACCAGGGGCAATGCTTTGATCATATATAAGTCCTTGTCCTTTAGTACTCATCTTAATATTATTCTTGTTGCAGTAATCAATAGCTCTTCTGATGGGAGACTTCCTAAAATCTGGGAGCACATCTTCATTATTATTATGAGTTAAGGTGCTATAGAATAGAACTTTGTTACCATCCTTCTTAAAAATCACTCCGGCAGCCGGATATTGTTGATTAACTTTTGCACCAGGGTCCTCAGAGTTGGTTATGTATTCAACCCCTAGTGCTTTAATTTTTTTCTCGGCATCAGCTATTGTTAATCCTTCCAAAGCAGGCATTTCTATCATATCACTATTTCTCACAGTATAGTTAAAGTTGAGATTACTTTTTTCAGAGTAGAGAATTTTCTCATAAACTTCTTTAAAGGTTGGAAGAGCAGATGTGGCTGCAAATCTGTATTTTCTCGCCGGTTTATCAAAGGTAACAACAATAACGTATTGAGGATCATCTTTGGGGAGATATCCCGCGAATGTAGCAGTATATTCCCACTTGTCTGTGCCTCGCGTTTTACTTGATTTAACCTCTGCTGTTCCTGTCTTACCTGCTAGTCCGATTATCTCATTTTGAAAATTCTTTCCTGTACCATAATCAAATACTTTTTCTAAATACTTCTTAATATCTTCTACTGTTGATTTTTTAGCTATTCTTCTCAAAACCTCTTTTTGAGATGTATGGACTATATTTCCATTATTATCGAAAACCTTTTTTACAATTATCGGATTTAAGAGTTCGCCACCATTAGCAATAGCGCTATAAGCATTTGCTAATTGTAATTGAGTAACCCCAATTTCTTGTCCAAAAGAGATTGAATGTAGAGAGAATTGTGTCCACTGCGAAATGGGGCTTAATTGTCCTTTTGTAAGACCATAAAATTTTGTTGAAACAGTTTGACCAAAACCCATTTTCCTCAATAGTTGATAAAACTTTTCTTCCCCAAGTTTCTCAGCAATCTTAGCAATGCCCACATTTGAGGAAAATGCAATTATCTCCTCACCTGTTAGCGGATAATCTACAGGATGATCATCAGTAATTTTTCTTTCTTTGTTCTTTTTTTGTCCGGTATAATTTGGATAATATGCCCTACAATCAATCTTATCTAAGGGATTATAAACGCTGTTATCCATTGCCCCGAGCATGGTAAAAGGCTTAAAGGTAGATCCTGGCTCAAATTTGTAACTAACAGGAAGATTCCCGTAACTTCTAAGGAGAGCAGCTTGTAGAGATTTATCTTCTTTTGAAATTCCGGCCATGACAATAATCTCACCTGTTTTAGGATCCATAACTGTACACATGCCAACTTCTGCATCATATTCATCAACTTTATCTCTAAGTATCTTTTCTACTTGATGTTGTAGCTCACTATCGATTGTTAATTGCAGATTATAACCATCAACTACTATTTGATTCTGAAGACCTAAAGCCGGGATATTATTACCATTGGCATCTTTAATCACTTCTTTCCATCCAAATTCTCCACTCAAATCATCATTATAGGAAGCTTCAATACCGGTAATCCCTTCTATTGAGTATTTGGATTTATTGATTCTTGTGCCGGATATTTTTTCTCTATTTTCTTTTAAGCCACCGATTAATCTAGGAGCAATATCTTCAGCTGTATATTTCCTTTTATAGCCGATAAACTCTGTGATATAACCATTTATCTTATTGCGTTTGAATGAACTTATAAGCTCATCTTTGGTCATTTCATCTATACTATAGAATAGGATGGGACTTGGAGAATTTAATTTATCTTTGATTGTCTGATAATTAGCACCGGTGATATTAGTACAAAGATTTGCTATTTTATCTTTAACTTCAGCTATTGTTCTTTTATCTCCATTTCTTGCCAAGTATTTTTCGATAGCATTTAGATCAATATCGACCTGAAAAAACTTTTCTGTAGTTACTAATAACTCATCATTTCTATCATATATACTACCTCTAACAGGATTTATAAACTCTTTAACAGGACTATTCCTTTGCAGTCTTAATCTCTTAAGCTTATATACATCCATAACTTGGATTGAAAATAGCTGTGCCAACCACAGCACAGCTACTAAGAAAAACAGAATTAATAAGAAATTATATCTTGTACCATTCATTATGGGATTAGTATGAATAAATTGATTTTAGCTCATCAGCACTTAAAGATGTTGTAAATAGATCTAAGATCACTGTTGCTGTTACGTTGTTTTCTTTTTTAATTATTTTACTATAGCTCACTAGTGAAGGATTGTCATTAGGATCTATTAAGTTATAATTCTCAATAGCTACTTTTTTAACATAAGTTCCAGATCTGTAATATGCTAAATCTGATTTCTTACTAGTATATGTTGACAACTTACCATTATATAATGATTCATACAATTGAGCTTCTTTTTTATATCTTATACTGTAATGATTTAAAATACCATTAATAAGTATATAGAGTGATATAATCACTGTAAGTGTAACAATATTTTTAATTAATATTTTCATCCCAACTCCTTAAGATGTTTTTATAGTTTTTCGGCGATTCTTAACTTGGCGCTACGTGAACGATTATTATCATTAACTTCCGATATATCAGCAACTAATGGTTTTCTAGTTAATATCTTGAGTGTTGATTTTTTTCCACAATTACATATTGGAAAGTTTGGTGGACAAGTACACTCTAATGATTCGAATTTCATAAAATCTTTTACTATCTTATCTTCTAAACTATGATAAGATTCTATCACTAACCTACCACCCGGATTTAGAATATTTAAAGCATCCTTCAAGACTGATGTTAATACTTCCATTTCTTGATTCACTTCGATGCGCAAAGCTTGATATACGCGAGAAAGAATCTTGGTTATAAATTTTGGATTGATTTGGAAATTTGCTTGGATTAACTTATTAAGATCATTCGAAGTTCTAAATTTTCTTTCTTCTCTCTCTTTGACGATTAGTTTAGCAATTTTCCAAGCTGACTTTTCTTCACCATAATCTCTTATCACTTTGGTTAAAGCATCGAGACTATATTCATTAAGAATTATCTCAGCAGTTAGCTCTCCCTTTTTATCCATTCGCATATCAAGAGGGCCATCTTGAGAAAAAGTGAATCCGCGCCTTGCTTCATCAATTTGAAAAGAACTTACTCCTAAATCAAAGAGAATGCCATCAACACGGTTGATTTCTTGGAAGGCTAAACGTGTCCTCAACTTGGCAAAATTATCTTCTATGATAGTAACTCTTCCACTATATGGACTCAATCTTTTACTGGCAAATTCAATAGCATCAGGATCTTGATCAAAAGCGTAAAGGTGTACTGTTGGATTAGATTCTAGGATTGCCTCAGAATGACCGCCACCACCCATTGTGGCATCCACAATAATTGCATTATCATGAATATTTAGGCCTGCTAAGCACTCTTTTAACATTACTGGGATATGATAGGTCATATTCTCACCGCTGGCCTATCTTTACTGTTTCGGATTTTTTCCATGATATCTCTTTGATGAGCATCGAAATCTTCAATTGACCAAAGAGCAACATAGTTACCTCTACCAACAAATTTCACTTTATCGGAAATATGAGCTGTATCAATCAGCTCTTGAGATATTCTAAATCTCCCGGCAGCCCCTTCTAAGGTTTGAACCCCCATCGAATTATCTTCTAATAATGCTAAATACCAATCGTTAATATCATTTCCTTGTTTTCTTAGAGTATCACAAACGCTTTCAAACTCTACTTTGGGAAATAAGACTAAACACCCTTCTGGACTAAGGGATACAACTATCTTATCGGATTGATAAGTGTTTAGTACGTCTTTGAACTGTTTTGGTAATACTACTCTGTTTTGAGTAATACTTCCAATATGCGTTCCGTTGAACTTAGCTGTTATGGCCATTCCTTTTTTCTCCCAAAATTGACTTAATTTGCATTTATTTACCTAACAATGCCAAAATATGCCTTTAGTTATTCTCTGTCAAATATTTTTTTACTTTTTTTGACTTTTCTTTCTAAACCCCTTTAAATAGCTAGTTACTAGGGATTTAAATTTTATTTGTTATTTGTTTTTTTAAGTTTTTTTCATTATTTCCACCTTGTTTTTAGAAAGTTCTTTGCCCAAAAATGACTTTTTCTTCAGGAAAGTATTTTGGCTCTCCCGCAAGAAGTAGGGGATCTAAAACCCCAATAATGCATTCGGGTTAAACCCAATAATGATTTTGGGTTAAATTTGTTTTACAATAATGATATCATAGTCCTTAGTCTTGTCCTAGGGAAACCTTAGTCATTCCTTTGTGTATCTCGATGAAACCCCGATGATTCATCGAGATACTCAAAGGCATCACTAGGCAAACCCTTTTGTAATGCCTATTTGTGGCACTAAAAATAATGTAGAATTTAGTCTTCTTTCAGATAAAGAGCCAAGTTATATTTTGACAACTTATCTTATATTACTGTTTACAATATGAAAAGTGGAGTATTGTTCTATAACGGGGACCTCTTCAATCCCCTCTTAATCCCAGAGGGATGGTGCTTCGCAAGAATGAAAAATGAAAAATGAAAAATGAAAAACAGGTGGTTTAAAAAAAGTGGAGTATTGCTTGATAACAGGGACCTCTTAAATCCCCTCTTAATCCCAGAGGGATGGTGCAAGAGGGGTGCCTCGTTAGAGGCGGGGTGTTAAAATCTTGCTGCGCAAGAATGAAAAGTGAAAAGAAGATTTAGCCACTGAAAACACAGAAAGCACCGATAAGAAAGAAGAAGAATTTATCCACTAATAAACACAAATTAACACGAATGTAGGGGGCGAAAAATCTTTTGCCTAGCTCCAGAGGAGCGAAACCTTTGTAGATAGGAGATGCCACTATTCTCTTAAGATAAACCAAGCTTCCAGCTTGATTGTGGAAGCAAGGGTGCTTCCACTCCATACCACCAACCGCCAGATTCATAACCAAGCTTTGGCTTTCCTGCTAGCTGAAGCCAGGGGATATGGACTGGGGCCACCCTTGGCACCAGAATTACCAAGCGAAAAGCTTGGTTAATCTTAGAATCCCGAAGGGATGCCATATAATTGAATATTATTCTTGAAATGAGCCATGAGTCTCATAATGTTGAGCCATTAGAATCATGAAATAGAGCCACCCAATCTCATAATATTGAGCCACCTTGCC
>JAEKNW010000034.1 GCA_016838885.1 Candidatus Cloacimonadota bacterium | reverse complement strand
TACTACAAAGACTAGTTTTTCCTCTACTTCAGACTGGATTGCTTTAGCAAATATTTCACAAGTCTATACCGGTTCCTTCACAGCTCCTGCTACAGCAGGCTGGGTAGAGATAGTATTAGATACTCCTTTCACCTATGATGGAAGCAGTAATTTAGTAATCGGTTTTGATGAAAATACTCAAGGTTATCATTCTTACGGTGATGAGTTCTACTGTTATAGCAGTGGTTCAAATAGAAGTATCTATTATTATAGTGATACGACGAATCCTAATCCTGCTTCACCTCCTTCCGGGACAGTCACCGGATATAATCCAAACATTAGGATTTTTGCTTCAGGGTATTCTGCTGACCCAGGAATAGCAATAAATACTAATAATATAAATTTTGGATCTGTTTTATTGACTAGTCCGGTTTTCCAAATCCTAACTATTACCAATTCAGGTGGTGAAAATCTAACAGGATTAATCAGAATAAATAATAATTTTTCTATTCAAGAGATGGATGGATCTAGATCAAAACAAGAGATTCTAGAACGTTTGGAGACAAGAAATACTCGGATGAATATAAATTTCTCAATCAGTCCACTACAATCACAGTCATATATAATTAGTCATTCGACTGATAATCTAGGAGAATTTTCCGGCTCTATTGCGATAACTTCCAATGACCCAGTTAATCAAAATATTGAGATTCCCCTTTGGTTGGAAGTAGTAAATCCTCCTTCCATTAGCCTAAATATTCAAAACATTGAAATGTCTATGCAACCAGGATTAACAGCAACTCATGATTTATCAATCATTAACACAGGAGATCTTGATTTAACCTGTTCTCTTAATCTCCAAATAACAGAAGCTAGAGAAGTAACTGAAATATTTACTGCTAATTTTGATGATCATGATTTATCGGATTGGGCTATTGACTATCTCTACTCAGCTGACCACACATGGCATATTGCTGATAGTTATGGCTCTTCTTCTCTGGATGGTTCCTCTTTCTTATTTATTGACAGTGATGCAGCTAGTTATAATGATATTAATGATATTATAGAGACTCCTGCTTTCAATGTCAGTGCTTATGAAGAAATTACTATTGAGTTTGATCATTATTTCAGGAAATGGAGTGAAGAAATCATTGATGTAGATTTTTGGACAGGTTCTGAATGGATCAATATTGGAAGTTGGCAAGGTGAAAGTGTTGGTTCATGGACTTCTCCAAGCCATTTCATCTACACCTTAACCAATGAGGGATATTCTGATGTAAAGCTCAGATTCCATTACTATAATGCTCACTGGGAGTATTACTGGGCTATAGATAACCTAGTTGTCTCTGGTCTGGGAACACCAGCACCACAATGGGTTACTCTCCCAAGTGAATTCACTAGTCTTACAGTAACACCGGATACCAGCCAAGATATTACGCTGAACTTTAGTTCTGTGGATTTTGTGGCTGGTCAATACACGGCAAGTCTCAATATTCAATCTAATTCTGCTTTAAATAACAGCTTAAGTATTCCAATTACATTGACTATCAGTGAATTAGAGAATGAACCGGACTGGCAACCTGTAATTTATCCTAACAACAGTGCTACTATCTATGCAGAAGTTACTCACCTTAGTGATGAGATAGCTGATGATGATATTATCTCT
>JAEKNW010000033.1 GCA_016838885.1 Candidatus Cloacimonadota bacterium | reverse complement strand
TCTTTTGCAAAAGTAACTTCCATAATTCTCCCGAATATATATATTATATGCGTTCGAATTCTGTAAGTTATTTTGCTAAAAGAATCTGCACTCTTCTCTGAAGCTCTACTGCACCATTCGGGTTAAACAAAATATTGACGATAATTATATATAAAAAAATATGACATAATTACTTATAAAAGGGGATTAAATGCTAAATAAGATAGTTTTATGGTTCGTTATTTCACTAATTTCAATCAGTGCTTTCGCTTTGAATCAGGAGCAATTCATAGAAGAGAACGGAGACAGAAGGGTTGTTGAGATAACAGTTAATGGGCTAAGAAGAACAAGTGAAAAGACATTCTTTAGTTGGATGGAGATTTCACAGGACAAATTAGTTTCAGAATATAATGTTCAGAATATTTATAAGAGAATCGGTGATAAGGGGATTTTTGCCTTAGAAAGAAGCATAGAATTCTTTCCTACAGAGGAAGATGCTATAATGATCATAAATGTAGCAGAGAAATTCTCTCTCTTTGCTGTTCCTTTTTATAATTCGATTGATGGTGATAAAATGTATGGAGGAGCTGCTTTAGATAGCAATTTTTGGGGCTATGGAGCTACTCTTTTGTGGGTTGGAGCTTTTAGTAAAAATGATATGACAACTTTTCTTCTGTTAACCCAAGACGAGATGCTTAATAATGAATACTCTGGTAAACTCATTATCAATTATCGCACCAATGAGATTGAGATGACTGATATTTATGAGAATTCACTCTATTATGAAAGCAAGCAGAAAACCATAACTTTGGGTGGAAGTTTTGGAAAAAAGATTTTAGATAAGGACTTAGTTGTTGGTCTCGACTTAGAGTGGCAAAAGATTAAAATGGATAATGAAGAGGACAATCTTGAGAAGGATGCAAACTTCCTCTTCCCCGGATTATTAATCAAATATGATAATACTAACCAAAATTTTGTCTTTAGGGATGGATTCAAGGCTGAATCATTAACTTCACGAGTCTTTTCTCTGGATGATAATTATGAAGATTTCTTACGTTCATACACTAAATTTTCATATTCTTACACTTATGATTCAAGAGTCAATTTCACACTCAAGAATACTTTCGGGTTATTTGACAGACCTGATAGTGCTGAAGATGTCTTAAGCACCTATCATGGGACTAAATCGCTTCCTAATATGAGAATTTGGGCTGATGACTGGATTAATGGGGCTTTTATAATTGAGCACACTTTGATTAGTAAGCATAAGTTAAATCCCACCTTATCATATTATTATGAGAGTGGTTATTATAACAATGATGGTTTTAATGAAAAATATCATGGGATCGGAAGTGAGTTAAAAGTCTATTTTGATAAAGTAGCTATTCCTGCAATAGGTTTAGGGCTTGCTTATAACTTCACTAATGAAAATACAATTTTAACTTTTAGCTTTGGAATGGGCGGAGAGTAAAAAATAAGGCAGTAGATCTTTGAGAATAGCACTCTGGGAATGCGGGCTTCCAGCCCGTATTAGAAACCGGTAACTCTTTGCCGGTTCTTATCATCTTGCTGTTAGCAAGATAAATAATTTCTCCTCTTTAACCCGAATGGTGCAGTAGAACTTTGATGAAGAGTGCTAGATTCTTTTAGCAAAATAAGTTACAGAATTTGAAGGCATATAATATATATATTCC
>JAEKNW010000032.1 GCA_016838885.1 Candidatus Cloacimonadota bacterium | reverse complement strand
TCAGTCGGACGGTGGACATCTTGTCCGCCACTTATAAAAAGAAGAAAGTCTATCCACTAATTACACGAATTACACGAAGAAGCAGAAGAAATAGCCACCGAAAACACAGAAAACACTGAAAAGAGAGAAATTCTTCACACGAATTAACTCGAATTAAAACGAATTGCACGAATTAATCTATCTAAAACATACACAGAGCTAGAGCCCGTATGTCTTAAATCCCCTCTTAATCCTGAAAGGATGGTGCAAGAGGGGTGCATCCTACGAAGCTTCCTACTTAGCTAAAGCTATGTAGGATGTATTAGCGAAGTATGGTGCCTCGTTAGAGGCGGGGTGTTTTAACCCGAATAATGCAGTAGAATTTTAGTAATACTTTGCTAAAGCTACGTATCACAGGTGAAGAGTGCAGAAGAATATAGTACTATTCACAAAAGACTACTGCATTATTTGGGATTAATTACTAAAAAAGAAAAAAATAATTAAACATCCTTGACAAAGTATGGGGTATCAGAATTTTGGAGATGATTTGTACAATTGAGTAAAAATAACAATTACGTATGTGATTATAATAGCCTAGTACAAAAATTCAAACAAAATTAAAGGGAGACTATGATCTACTTTAAAGAAATGGCACTGAACAGAGAGCTTCAGTCAGCCTTGGAGACAATTAATTTTGTCAATCCTACTCCAATTCAGGAGAAAACTATTCCATTTATTCTTGAGAATAGCCAGGATTTAATTGCGTTAGCTCAGACAGGAACAGGAAAGACAGCTGCTTTCGGGCTACCTTTGTTAAACATGTTAGATACAACATCAAAGGCAGTTCAAGCTTTTATCTTATGTCCTACTAGAGAGCTTTGTTTACAGATTACAAGAGACTTAATGTCTTTCGCTTCACAAATGAGTGGGGTTAATATTGTAGCTGTTTATGGTGGTGCGAGTATTTCAAATCAGTTAAGAGATTTGAGAAAGGGAGCCAATATTGTGGTGGGAACACCCGGTCGTGTGAACGACTTTGTGAAACGCGGGAACTTGAATGTTTCAAATGTCAAATGGTTAGTCTTAGATGAAGCAGATGAAATGCTTAATATGGGATTCAAAGAAGAGTTAGATTCTATTCTAGCTAATACACCGAATGACAAGCAGACTTTACTTTTTTCTGCAACTATGCCAAGAGAGATACAACAGATTTCTAAAAACTATATGCACGAACCTCTGGAAATATCAGTAGGTTCAAAAAATAGTGGAACTGAAACCGTCTTTCATCATGTCTACACCGTACGTGCAAGAGATAAATATCTTGCTCTAAAACGTGTAGCAGATATGAATCCTAACATCTATGGAATCGTCTTCTGTAGAACTAAAAAAGAGACTCAAGAAATAGCTGAGAAGCTTCAGTTTGATGGTTATAATGCAGACTCCCTCCACGGAGATTTATCTCAAGGGGTGAGAGAGAGTGTGATGAGTAAGTTTAGAAATATGCATATCCAGATGCTTGTGGCTACTGATGTTGCTGCCCGTGGTATTGATATTGATGATTTGACTCATGTGATAAACTACGGTTTACCTGATGAGGATGATGTCTATATCCACAGAAGTGGCAGAACAGGAAGAGCAGGAAAGACAGGTATTTGTATCACTATTGCCCATAGTAAAGATGGTAGAAAACTAAAGTTTATCGAAAGAAGATTAGGTCAACCCTTAGAGTTTAAAGAACTTCCTTCAGGCAAAGAGATTTGCCAAAGACAGCTTTTTAACTTGATCGATAATGTCGAGAAAGTTGAAGTTAATGATGAGCAGATTGATCCATTTATGGATGTAATTTTCAAAAAATTAGCATGGTTGGAAAGAGAAGATTTAATCAAACACTTTGTGGCTGTTGAATTTAATAAATTCTTAGAATATTACAAAAATGCCGGTGATATTAACTATCATCGTGATCACGATGACTTTGATTCACAGCTTGGCCGAGGAAAAGACAGCAGAGGCTCACGTTCTCGAGATAGAGATAGAAGTGGAGACAGAGACAGAGGCGGTGAACGTGGTGGTAGAGGCAGAACCAGAAGAGCTGAACCAGGATTTACCAGATTCTTTATGAATATCGGTGGTGCTCAAGATTTAACTCCTCCTAAATTGATAGGAATACTTAATGATCTTAAAGTAGCTTCTCGTCTTAATATTGGCAAAATTGATATTAAAGATGGATTTTCTTTCTTTGAAGTTGAAAGTACTTATGAAGATGCTTTAATGCAGAAATTCACCAAGGGTGTTAAATACGGAAAAAGTAATGTCAGAATTGAAATTGCTAAATAACTAGTTAATTTTCAATACTTTGGAAGTATAAGTTGCTTCTGATGTTTGAACTTTAATAAAATAGATACCGTTAGGGATTGAGGAATGTGGTTTCCATACTACTTCTTCATTCCCTTTTTTTATGCTTAAGTTTTTTAGTAGTTGTCCTTTGAGATTATAGATTTTGGTTGAGACTATATCTTCCTTGGGTGCTGAGATAGAAATCTGCTGACTGAAGGGATTGGGGTAAGTGGTTAATTTAGGGGCTGGAAGAAGATCCTCATCTTCATTAGAGACTCCATCATAATCTTGCAAGTTATAAACTCCTGAGTTAGTACAGGCAAAAACAGTAGCCATATCGAAGATAGTATTTTTTACTAGACTGTGAATGATTTTATCTTCTAAACCACTAGAAAAATCTATAAAAGAGCCTTGATAATAACCAGTAACTCTTTCCCAATCTTCAGGTATTACGGTAGGGATATGTGAAAGGAAGACTACACCTAAGGCATCTACAGATATATCTCCATAGATGGGGTAATTATTTATTCTCTCCCAAGTAATACCCAGATCTGAGCTTGACCATAAGCCATTATTTTCTGCTTCGGTATAGATAACCCCATATAAGTTTCCATCTTGATGATTATATTCACTTTTTTTAATAGGGAGAGGACTTGCTTTACGCCAGCCTTTCTTAGAATAAAAATAGAGGACTGCCGGAATATTTCCATACTCTTCACTAACTGTGAAATAACCATTATTATCATAACGCCAAGCTATAGCTTCTCCTTGTGGTTCCATGATATAAGGTACTTCAATGTAAGGCTGGGAGAGGGCTTCCGGAATGCTCAAACTTCGACGTTCCCACATAAAGACATTCTGATAATTTTTAACTAAAATAAAGTTTCCATCCGGGGATATATCTCCTCCTGTAGCTCCATGATTCACAATACCATCCACGGGGATGTTAACTTGTCCTTCATAAGTAGCAACTTGGATTTCAGAATCTAAATCATAGTTGATGGAAAAGATTTTATCATAAGTCTCAGAATTATTAGCATGTCTTTTGGTTATTACATAAAAAGTAGAAGTTCGCTGATCATAAAGAAGGGTCTCAGCATCATAATTAATATTATCAGGATAGACAAAAGAGATGGTGTGAGATGCTGTAAGCTCCAGAGCAGTTGGATTTTGAGAAGGTGAGACTTGTGGTTCTGGAACAATATGGATGAATTTGGTGTTGTTGCTTAATTGATTATCACCTATATCAGCCAGATAGATTTCAGGCTGATCTGTAGAAGGGTTATTTCCTATTGCCATATCTTCCCAATCTCTATTGCTAGCCTCATTAACTGTGTAGATTCCTAGATGATGACCTAGTTCGTTTAAGGCAAAAATAAAGTTTCCTCCACCTGAATCATTATGAGTCCAAAGTACTCCGGGATTGCTGCGACTGGCAACTAGGCCGGAAGCTTCATTAATCTCATTAGACTGAATAGTTCCAAAGTTTTGCCTGTCTGCAAATAATCCGTTCTCTCCTATAAGTTTATGATAAAATCCATCATTGCTAGTTACAAATTGATAAGCAGGTGATTCTGTTACGTCAGTTACTTCTTTAAAATAAAATTCGGCAGGAGTAGACCATTCATTAGCTTGGTTTATCTGAAAATTATTCTCACTAGAAAAATAGATATTTTGAGTGTAAGATCCTGTATCTAAGAACTTAGGTAAGTAATACCAATCAACTAATTCAAAATTACCTGAATCATCCAGAGTATATAGTCCATCACTATAAGAACCAAGTCCCAATGCTACAAATCTATCATAATCATTTTCAGCTATTCCAAAAGCTCCTAATCCACCATAAGAGTAGAGATAGCTAGTATCTCCATCAAAAACTCTGACCCCTTGACTTGTTGAGTAATAAATATTGCCAGTCGTCAAGGAGTTATAAATATGGTTAGTATTACTCTCTTCATCCATTAGATTTGTCCATTCATAACTAAATGCCATTAAAGAAATTAATAAAAGTCCAAGCACAAGTATATTTTTCATTCTGTCTCCCTTATTATTCACCTAAGGTTAAAATAATCAGCTAAGTTATATATGGCAAGATATTTTTGAATATATGAGGTAAGTGGTGTGGAATCTGAGCAAGGGAGTATGGAGTGGAATGCACCCTTGCTTCAACAACAGGCTTGAAAAAGCCTTGATTATCTTAAACCCAAAAAATGCAGTAGATCTTTGAGAATAGCACTATATTCTTTTGCAAAATAACTTCCATAATTTTCAGGAATATATATATATTATATGCCTTCAAATTCTGTAAGTTATTTTGCTAAAAGAATCTGAACTCTTCTCTAAAGCTCTACTGCACCATTCGGGTTAAATCCCCTCTCCATTATATATGGTTGTCTCTCAAGTAAAGTGGGTATCAGGTAGAAAGAAAAAAAATCTCACTAGAAACAGATTTCTGCAAATAAGGGATAAGGCCTCTTCTGTCGGACGGTGGAGATTTTCTCCGCCATTAGCTGAAAGCTAATAGAGGCTGTTGACAAACCCTTATTTAACCCAAATAATGCACTAGACCTTTGTGAATAGCACTATATTCTTTTGCAAAAGTAACTTCCATATTCTCCCGAATATATATATTATATGCCTTCGAATTCTGTAACTTATTTTGCTAAAAGAATCTGCACTCTTCGCCTGTGATACGTAGCTTTAGCGAAGTATTACTAAAGCTCTACTGCATCATTCGGGTTTAGAGGATGGGGCTCTATCTCTCTTATCAGTTAAGCAGTTAGGCAATTAAACGATTAAACAATTAAACAAATCAACAAATCAATGCTTCAACATAATTTTTATCTGTGTCATCTGTGTTCTGGTTGTCCTCACTCCTCACTCCTCACTCATCACTCAATCAAGTTTCAAAAAATTATCGTAATTTTTCTTGACAACAGAGAGAGAAGTCAAAATAATTATACAAAATGAATTAGGAGAGCTATTTTGAAAATTTTATTAACTAATGATGATGGTTATTCTGCACGAGGGATAACATTATTATTTGATACTTTGACTGAGCTAGGATTTGATACATATTTAGTAGCGCCGGAAACAGAGAAGAGTGGAGCTTCCCACTCCATAACTCTACATCGTGATTTAGTGGCTAAAAAGGTCAAAGATAAAGTATATAGTATTAGTGGAACCCCAGCAGATTGCGTGATTTATGCAATCCACGAAGTGGCTGATGATTTTGACTTAGTGGTTTCGGGGATTAATGCCGGACAAAATATGGGTGAAGATATATTCTATTCAGGAACAGTTGCTGCAGCGACTGAGGCCTGTTTTTTAGGTTACCCAGCCTTAGCTTTTTCAATGTGTGCTTATAAAGATCAGATGTATGAAACCGGGGTGGAAATTGTGGTTAAAATTATTTCTTTAAAACTACATGAACAACTTAAAAAGAATGAATTACTTAATATAAATGTTCCCAATATTCCTTATGAAGACATTAAGGGCTTCAGAGTAACTAAAATAGGGGAGAGACGGTATAAAAACTTCATTCATTTTTCTGAGAAGAGCGAGGACCTAAGCGTTTATCGGGTGGGTGGTGATATTCCTGAATGTGTTCATGATGAAGAAAGTGATTACTTCGCAATTGCTAATAACTACGTCTCAATCACTCATCTTTTAAGGAAAGCAGACTGTCATTTTAACCTTGATAAACTTGAAAGAATGAATAAATATGAGATTTGAAGATCAACGCGAGACATTATTAAGTGAATTGCATGAGATGGGAATCAGGGACGAACTTGTTTTCTCTGCCTTTCGTTCCATTCAACGTGAAGATTTTGTTCTCTCTCATGTTCGAGAGTTTGCTTACAGAAATCAGGCTCTTCCGATTGAAGAAGGACAGACAATATCTCAGCCCTATATTATCGCTCTTATGATGCAGGAGTTAGAACTTGAACCTAATGATGTAGTATTAGAAATTGGGACAGGCTCAGGTTATCAAACGTCTTTATTAGCTACTATTGTCTCGACAGTTTGTACTATTGAAAGACATTTTAGTTTAACCGAAAAAGCCAAACAAACTATAGCAAAATATAGTTTTAAGAATATCTTTTATAAGGTTGGAGATGGGACTAAGGGATGGATAAATAGTTATCCTCCAGTTAAAGAGTTTAATAAAATTATTGTTTGTGCAGGTGCACCAAGTGTTTCTGAAGCCTTGTTGAATCAGCTCAAAATAGGTGGAAAGTTAGTAATTCCTGTGGGGAATCGCGAGCAACAACGTTTAAAAATCATCATCAAAACTGAAACAGGTTTTAGCGAGAAGCAGAGTGTAGCCTGTAGTTTTGTTCCATTATTAGGAGAATTAGGATGGGAAAAAAGTTAAAGATATTCATTGAATTCTTGATTATGTGCTGGAAGTGGATTAAGAAAAAGCGGAATGCCTTGATAACCTTGACAGATAATGAAAAGCAACTTCTGAATTTCAGCGTCTTTAAATCATTGAATACTTCTCAGATTAAAGCAATCTATGATATTATCTTTGAAAGAACTTTCAATAGCAACGAAATCATATATCAAATCGGGCATCCTAATATAGTAATGTATTTTATTCTTGAAGGAGAGGTTGATTTGTATGATTCTGAAAACTCTGATACTCCTGATGTAACAATTGGTAAAGGGGGCTTAGTCGGATCTATTGAAATATTTATTGGAAAAACTAGATTCAGTACTGCTGTTGCCAAAAGCAAGTGCAAAATGCTGGCAATATCCAAATATGATTTTAGAAATATGATTAAGAATAATCCCAGAATTGGTTCTAAAATTCTCTTAGCATTCTGTGAAAGATATACAAATTCACTTTATAATAAAATTGTTGAGGAAAAAGAACATGCTGAAGAAAAACAACAAATTAGTTCTTAATCTATTAATTACACTTCTATTAGGGGTAGCAGTTGTATTTTATTGGAACATTCTCTCAACTGTTATAGCCGGAATTATCTTGGCTTTTATCCTAAATCCGGCAGTTAGTTATATTCAAAGCTATGGAGTGAATAGAACCCTTTCCATTATCTTGGTTTATGCGATGATCTTCCTTTCTTTTATTATTGCCTTAATCTTTGTGGTTCCAAAAGTTGCTTCTCAGGGTGAAAGTATTTTTACTTATCTAAATACTTCCCAAGTAGTCCAAAAAGCAATGAAAGGTGATATAATTGAAGATGAAACTGCTAATAAATCATCCGCAAAAGAGATTAATATCTATCTTCATTATGATGACGAACAAAAGAAAATTGTTGTTAATGAAGAGGGAGATTTAATCCCACAAGTCAAAGAATCTCCCGAACTAGAACCTTTACCACAAGTTCAAGATGTTGGACCTGTCATGACTTATGCTGATTCCATCTCACAGCAATCAATTAAGAAGTTTATGGAAATCCCAATTTTATCAGAAATTACTGATTATGTAAATTATCTTGATGAGGAAATAACCTTCATCAATATAAGAGAAGAATTGAAAAATTTAACTCATAACCTTAAGGCTAAACTTATTCAAGCCCCAGAAGTTCTTGTTTCTAATATTTCAAGAATTGCATCTACTTTTGCTTTTGTCTTTATGATTCCTTTTATCAGTTTCTTCATCCTAAAAGATAAAAATCTCTTCGCTAAAATGTTTAATAGATTTATTCCTAATCGTTTTTTCGAATTATACATCACAATCACTCACAAAATCAGTGATTTAGTTAGTAGTTTCCTCAGAGCATTAGTTGTGGAAATATTAATTGTAGGAGTGTTAACAGCCATTACTCTAACTATAATCGGGGTTAATTATGCAGTTTTAATTGGACTCTTAGCTGGTTTTGCTAACATGGTGCCTTATTTCGGACCTTTCTTTGGAGTTGTCTTTGCTATAAGCTCTGTTGTTTTAACCGGACAGGACCTCTCCATGATTCTTTATGTTATTTTCGGAATGTGGGGTGTCCAAATTATCGATAACAATATCGTATATCCTATTGTGATAGGAAAAAGTACCAATATTCACCCACTCTATGTCTTCCTAACTGTTGTTGCCGGAGGATATATGTTCGGGGTAATAGGTATGATTATCTCAGTTCCTATTGTTTATATCGTATCTGAAATCTCTAAAGAATTATACTCAAGTTTAAAGAAATATGATATAATTTAAAACATAGCTCCAACTCCCAAAGTAATAGCTGTAACAACGAAGCCGGCAATAGTAACTCCGGCTAAAGCACACAAGATTGATTTCCAGAATTTGAGTCCTAACAGGTAGGCTGCTAATGAGCCTGTCCAAGCTCCTGTTACAGGGAGTGGAATTGCTATAAAGAGGGTTAAGCCTATCTCTTCATAACGCTCGATAACTTTGCTTTTACTTCGTGTTCTAGCAAATATTTTAGCTAATATTTTTCTGCTAAAAGACCATTTGTTGAGAAGGAGGGTTATCTTATCCATAAAGAGTAAAACAAAAGGAATTGGGATCATGTTTCCTAAGATAGCATAGATTATAGATTCACCCCAAGACATTCCTAACAATCCGATTGCTACAGGGATTGCACCTCTTAATTCAACAATAGGTAACATGGAGATTAATATTACAATAAGTGGTTTAGGGATACCTTGTTCTTGCAGATAGATGGTTAAATCTTTTCCTACTTCTAAAGCAGATAAGGAGGTAAAAATTACAATTAAACTAAGCATTAAGAGGATCTTTTTGATATTCATAGGTTAAATTCCTTTCATTTTAATAATACCATTTCCCAGTTGTTAAAAATAGTGTCAATAAATTTATTGACATTATAACGTAGGTTTAAAAAAATGGAAGTAAGGAAATAAAATGAAAGAAAATCTGAATTTAACTGAGGGTAATATCCTAAAGAACCTTATATTATTATCCCTTCCCATTATGTTATCAAATTTTATGGGCACTCTATATAACTTAGTAGATACCTATTGGCTAGGCAAAATTGCATCAGGAGCCAAAGAGGCTGTTGCTGTAACAGGCATGACTTTCCCCTTGAGCTTTTTTATAATGTCCTTTGCTGCCGGGTTCACAGTGGCTGGTACTGCCATTGTTTCTAAATTTAAGGGGATGAATGATGCAAAAAATATTAAATTAGCAATAGGCCAATTTGTCCCTATAATGCTAGTCTTCTCTGTAATATTAGTAATTATTACACAGACTTTAATCCCTACTTTTCTTAGGTTACTGCAGACTCCACCGGAAATTATGAGTGATGCTCATACTTATATTACCTATATTCTCTATGGTATGATAGCCATGATGTTTTTCATGGTTTTTCAAAGTATTACTACTGCCTTTGGTGATAGTTTTACGCCTATGGTTGTTCAGGTTATTACTGTGATATTAAATTTAATCTTAGATCCTTTAATGATTTTTGGCGTGTGGTTCTTTCCTGAAATGGGCATAAAAGGGGCAGCTATAGCCACCTTAATTAGTAGAATAATAGCTTCGCTTATAGCTTTCTTAATCTTTATCCGTAAGTATAAGTCCATGATTCCAAGCTGGAAAGATATGATTCCTCAAAAGAGTGTAATGACCAATATTTTACAGATAGGCTTACCTGCTTCGATTGGTCAATCTACTACTTCTTTGGGTTTTCTCTTAGTGCAAGGACTGGTTAATTCTTTTGGAACAACTGTAATATCTGCTAACTCTATAGGCAATAGAATGGTAGGTATCTTTATGCTTCCGGCTATGGGGATTAGTAATGCTTTGTCCTCTTTTATAGGACAGAACTTGGGAGCTAAAGAGCAAGAGAGAGCTGTGAAAAGTGTTCACTATGCTATGTTACTAGTGATGAGTATTATGACAGTGGGGTCCATTTTTATCTATAACTATGGTAGTGAATTAGTTAGATTCTTTGTTGATGAAGCAAGTGTTATTGCTGTAGGGCAGAGAATGTTTAAAATTACTGCTTATGCAACTTGGATTTTTGGGATTCTGATGGTCTTTATGGGTGTTTTTAATGGAGCAGGACATTCGAAATCTACTATGGCTTTCAATGTCAGCAGATTATGGCTCTTTAGAATTCCCCTAGCTTATATCTTTGCAGGATATTTTATAGGGAGAGACTTACATTGGTTTTCCTTCTTAGAAGATAAACTGGTATATTTAGGAAACATTCTAGCTCCTTACCAATATGAAGCTCTTTGGTGGGCTATGGTAGTGAGTAATACTGCAGGAGTAATTATCGCTTTTTCTCTCTATATGAAAGGGAATTGGAAGGTCTCCAAAGCAGGTTGGTAGAATATAATTTGACATCTTTCATAATCTAATTAAATTTGGTATAAGAGTGAGAAACATTACTGAAGAAATCTTTTAGGGAGATTAAAAATGAAAAAAACTTTATTGATAACACTATTTATAGTGTTGATTACCTTGTCTAATGCTCAGCTCAAATTTGGAGCTAATGGTACTAATTTTATGGCTAATAACTGGAGACCGGATGCATGGACTTGGAATCCGAATAATTATTCTTTATTGAATCCAAACAGTTACACCATGAATCACAGTATGTCATTCTCAACTGCCTACAGCTCAGGAGTTTCCCTCTATCAATCACGTTATACTAACCACATAAGTTATCAAGTTAATGATAAGTTGGATATTAATGTAGATCTCCATGTTACCAATTTTGGTACAGCAAATGTCAGTAATGGGTTTGATATTGAAGGTAATGATGATAATTCTACAAAAATATTTCCTGATTTTTCTGTGAATTATCGTCCAACAGACAACACATATATTCATTTTGCTTACCGTGGAGGAGCGACAAATCCATATTTCCAAAGAAATAACTTTTGGGGGGAATAATTGGGGATTGAACCGTTAGTAATTACCTTCCTGATTCTCTTGGGAATGGCTTTTGGTAGTTTTTTCAATGTCGTAATTTATCGCTTACCTCTTAATAAATCTTTAGTTCCCTCATCTAAATGCCCTACTTGCAATTACGCCATACCCTTCTGGTTAAATGTACCAATCTTTAGCTGGCTTTTTTTAAAAGGGAAATGTAGGAATTGTGGAGCTAAAATAAGCTGGCATTACGTCATAGTTGAGCTGATAACTCCAATCATCTGGCTCTTAGTCTATTTAAGATTTGGAGATAATCCTATCTTACTCTTTAAATACTTAGTCTTTTTCAGTTATGGTATCATCATTATTTTCATAGATTTATACCACATGAGAATTCCTTTTAAATTATCAATACCTTTAAATATATTAGGTTTAATAACACTTTTTATTCCTGATAATGATGTTACTCTTTATAGAGGCTTAGCCGGTGGGGCAGGAAGCTTTATGTTTTTCCTAATAATGATGTTAGCTTACTACTATATACGGGGAAGAGAAGGCTTAGGCTTTGGTGATGTTCTCTTAATATCTGCTATCGGATTCTTTGTTGGAATACTTAATCTTGTCTTTATTGTCGGATTTGCTAGTCTATTAGGCTTGATTATTATGGCTCTTTTTATGAAGTATAGCAAACAGAAGCTATTCCCTTTCGGACCCTTTTTAGTGATTTCAGCTTGGGTTTATCTCTTGTGGGGCTATAGATTATTTGAGATGTACTTACATTATATGTTTATGATTTAAATTATGAATGATGTTTTAATAAAGTTCGAGAATTTAATAAATAAACAACCGCTCAAGGCTCTTCATTTAATTATGAAAGCTCTCAATGAAGAACCTAATAACTATGATTATCTCATGGCATTGGGCAATCATTTCAATAACATTCAAAAATTTGATGAAGCTATCAAGTATTTTGAAAGAGCTCAGAAGATTGATGTACTAGACTATAAATCCTCTTTTGCTTTTGGGATATCCTTGATGAATAAAAGCAAATTCAGGGAGGCTGTTAAACAGTTTGATTCGGTCAAAGATGCTTACCCTGAAGCCTACTATAATTCAGCTTTGTCCTATATACGAATGAATGAGGTTGATAAAGCTATCCAGCAAGCTCGTTATTTAGTTGATCACGAGATTTTAGGTAAAGAGGCATTAAGATTGATTATCGATATTTGTATCTTCTCTGATGATCAGAAAAATAAAGAAATAGAGCTAGAAAAATATTACGAAAAATATGGTAAGGATGATTATTATCATTTCCTTAAAGCTCGAGAAGCCTACTTTGATGGTATGTTTTTAGAGAGTGCCTATCATTATTCGAAAATAAGCAGTGGTGAAATTGAAAGATATAGATATATTACTGAATATGCAGACACCTTAGTGAAAATCAAGCGATATGACAAGGCGCTTCCACTCTTTCAAGAGTTGATTCTTGTAGATAAACCAACAGAAGCAATTCTATTTCAATATATCGAAGTTCTTTATCAACTTAAGATGTACACAGAAATACTTGATGTCTTAAATGACTATAAGTCTATTATTAGAAATAAGGCTAAGATTAGTGAAATTAGGTCTAAGTTGCATTATAAAATGCACTTAGAATAACGTGATTCTTCAAAATAACTATTAGATAATGACGCCCCTCTAGGGCTCAGAATTTATTAGTATCTGTAACAGTGTCTTCAAACACTGCCCATTATATTTTTATTCCTTGGGGATTTCAAGAACAACAGCTAAAGAATATTATGAAAATACTTGACAAGAAATTATTTAATCCAAATTATAGGTTTAGTTATGTATGAACTAATAAAAAGTGCAAGGTACTATTCCTATTTGAAGAGATGTTAGAACTTAAATAACTTAAAAAAATACCAATAATAATAACAATAATTTGTATCGAACCAAATAATTGATGTAAATTTACAGGAGATCTATATGTTTAGACAAGTTGGTCGTTTAACGCCAGAAGATATGAAGGAATTACGACTAAAAGTGGTTGAAATCTTTGAACAGGTGGAAAAGAAAAAAGCAACCTCAGCTACCAGAAGAATCAATCTCATAGCTAATACAGCTAACTACTTTGTAAGAGAAGAATTAGGAAAACTATTAGCGGAATGTGAAGATCCAGAATTTATGGATGAAATATGCCACAAAATGCTAAAACATAAAATTTATGGCATTAGAGCTACTGCTCTTTTTTATTTCTATTACAAAGATACTACAAATGCCGAAGAAGTAATCATTGTATTAGATAAATACTACAATAAAGTTCCTTGGGAAGCAGAAACTATCGCCCTTAATATGTGGAAAAAACACCCCAAAACAATGAAGAAATATATGCATGAATGGCAAAAAGATAAAGATGAAGTTAAGAGATCTCTCTCCTTACACGGGATGGAAAACATTGCTTCAAGTGATCCTAAGTTCATTATGTCATTTATAGGAAATATGATTGATGATGAATCTTTAGAAGTTCAAAAGAAGATTACTCATATTCTTACTCAGGTAGGACGTTCTAAGCCAAACAAGTGTTATCCTGTTGTTAAAGAGTGGTTAGAAACTGCTGATGAACAGAGAATCAAAACTATTTGGGTAAGCATGAAGAAACTTGCCAATATTATAACTCAGCAGAGTAATAGAGATAAATCAGCTGAATTTGTCAAAGTAACTACCCGTACTGTAAAAGAGTGGAAGAAAGATCAAAATCAGAATGTCTCCGTTATGGGAGGCAAATTGGCTCAGATTTTGAAAATCAAATAGGACTATGAGTGAAAAATAAGTAGTAGATATGACAGAGTAGAACTATTCTGTCATATTTATTTTAGGGTAATTTAGCATAATAAATCACAAAAGGATGAAGTATGAACAGTGGATTGTTGAACTTAGGCAAAAGTTTAGAGGACTATTTAGAGCGAATTTTACTTTTAGGACTATCTAATGAGAAGATTAGAGTAACTGATTTAGCAATTAAACTTGGTGTTAAAAAACCTTCAGTAGTATCAACCTTAAGGAAACTTGCTGAGGAAGAGTTAATAGTTTATGAAAAATACAAAGATATCATTTTGACTGATAAAGGTAGGGAGATGGCAGGAAAGATTTATAGAAGGCATCTCACCCTAACTCGTTTCTTCAATGAAGTACTTGGTATCGAACATTCACAAGCTGATGCAGATGCTTGCCTAGTTGAACATGATATAAGTTTAGAGACTTTTAACAGGATGTTTGCCTTTGTAGAGTTTATTGAAAGAACTCCTGAGGCAAAAGAATTAGTTGAAAAATTTAAAAAGAAATTATAGAGGGAGAAAATATAGATGTCTGCCAATTTAAAAGAGATTGTAGCAAAATATCATAATAAAAAAGGTACATTAATACCTATCCTCCAAGAAGTTCAGAGAGCTCAAGGGTTTTTGTCTCGTGAAACTATCAAGACTATATCTGAGCTTACAGATATCAAAGTGGCTGAGATATATGGTGTAGCCACATTTTATTCAATGTTTCGTTTGAAAGCTCAAGGGAAATATACTATCAGAATCTGCAAGGGTACTGCCTGTCATGTTTCTGGGGCCAAAACTATTTTAGAAGCACTCAAAGATACTCTTAATCTGGGACCTGATGATGATACTACAGAAGATAATTTATTCACTATATTAGAAGTTGCTTGCTTAGGATGTTGTTCCTTAGCTCCTGTGATAATGATTGAAGATAAGACTTATGGTAAGTTAACTTCGGCAAAGATTCCTGAGATTATCGATGCTTTTAAAAAAGAGGTGAATCATGGCTAAAGTGCAAATAAAAGTAGGGATGGCAAGTTGTGGTTTAGCAGCAGGCGCTCAGGTAATATATGATGAAGTAAAGAGGATTTTAGCTGAACATGATTATGGCTTTGAATTAAAACATACGGCCTGTAATGGAATGTGTCATGTTGAACCTTTAATCGAAGTTGTTACTGATGAGGGTTCTGATGCTGTCTATGGTAACTTAGAATCTTCTGATTTATTATCAATTTTTGATACTTTGAAAGCTGGAAATATTGAGCATTCTAAGTTAATTTATTCCAATAAAATAGATGCTCCTGAGAATTATTTATTGGAATCTCAAACTCGAATAGTCTTACGTAATTGTGGAGTAATCGATCCTGTGCTTATTGACGAATATATTGCCCGAGAGGGTTATTCAGCTCTTAAGAAAGCTCTTCAGATGAGTGGAGAGGAGATAATCGAGACGATTACTAAATCAGGCTTACGGGGTAGGGGAGGAGCAGGCTTCCCGACAGGCTTAAAGTGGAAATTTGCTTATAATAATAAAAGTGATAAGAAATATGTGATATGTAATGCTGATGAAGGAGATCCCGGAGCCTTTATGGATAGATCAGTCTTAGAAGGCGATCCTCATGGTATTATAGAAGGAATGATAATTGGAGCTTATGCGATAGGGGCTGATGAGGGTTATCTCTATGTAAGAGCTGAATATCCTTTAGCAATAAAACATTTGAATATTGCTATTAAACAAGCTGAAGAAAGGGGTTTCTTGGGAGATAATATCTTAGGGACAGACTTTTCTTTCCATCTTCATATTAAAGAGGGAGCCGGAGCTTTTGTTTGTGGAGAAGAGACAGCTCTAATGGCTTCAGTCGAAGGTAAAAGAGGAATGCCAAATTTACGTCCTCCATTCCCGGCTGAATCAGGTTTGTGGCAATATCCAACTAATATCAACAATGTTGAGACATGGGCTAACATAACTTGGATTATCCTTAATGGTGCAGAGGAATTTGCTAAATTAGGGACTGAGAAATCTAAAGGGACTAAAGTTTTTGCTTTAGCAGGAAAGATTAGAAATTCGGGTTTAATAGAAGTTCCCATGGGGATAACTTTACAAGATGTTATCTACAAAGTTGGGGGAGGGATGAAGACTGATTCTCCTTTCAAAGCAGTCCAATTGGGTGGACCTTCAGGCGGATGTGTTCCAGCTTCCTTGCTTGATACTATTGTTGATTATGATTCTATAAGTCAAACAGGTGCCATTATGGGGTCAGGTGGTATGGTGGTGATGGATTACGAAACCTGCATGGTTGATGTAGCTAAATTCTTCCTAAACTTTACTCAAAATGAATCTTGTGGTAAGTGCACTTTCTGTCGTATTGGCACTAAAAGAATGTTGGAAATATTGGAGAAGATTACTTCAGGCCAAGGGGTAGAAGAGGATATTGCGATTTTAGAGACACTTTCTGAGAAGATTATTACAACTTCCCTGTGTGGCCTTGGTCAGACTGCTCCCAATCCTGTCTTGACTACCCTAAGATATTTCCGTGATGAGTATGAAGCTCATATTATTGACAAAAGATGCCCTGCTCATGTTTGTAGTGATTTGTTAACTTATCATATTATTGCAGATAAGTGTATCGGATGTACTGCTTGTGCCCGTGTTTGTCCGGTTAATTGCATAAGTGGAGAGGTCAAGAAACCTCATCTAATTAATCAAGATAGCTGTATAAAGTGTGGTTCTTGTTATAAAGCTTGTAAGTTCTCAGCTATAGAGATTAGATAGGAGGAAAAATGATAAAAATTAAACTTAATAATAAAGAAATATTAGCCCCTCAGGGTTCAACAATATTAGATGTAGCAAGAAAAGAAGGCTTTGAAATACCTACTTTATGTCATGATGAAGAATTAAAACCTTATGGTTCATGTTGGGTTTGTGCAGTTAAAGTAGAAGGTCGTAAAGGATTTGTAACTTCCTGTGGAACAACTATAACTGAAGGAATGGTGATTGATACTGAAGGTGAAGAAGTCAAGAAGGCGCGTAAAATGGCTTTAGAACTTCTTCTTTCTGACCACTATGCAGATTGTGAAGCTCCATGTAAAACTGCTTGTCCTGCCAAGATAGATGTTCAATCTTATGTCTCCTTAATCGCCAATAAACAGTATCACGAAGCTGTGAAAGTAATTAAAGAACAATTACCTATGCCTTTATCTATCGGTAGAGTATGTCCTGCTTTCTGTGAAGAGGAATGTCGAAGACAAGTGATAGATGAAGCCATTGCTATTAGACAATTAAAGAGATTTGCTGCAGATTATGATGCTCAAGATTTCTGGAACTATGTCCCTGAAAGGGAAGCAAATAAAGATAAGAAAATAGCCATCATCGGTGGTGGACCATCTGGATTAACCTGTGGTTATTATCTCTCAAATCAAGGATATCAAGTAAAAGTTTTTGAATCAATGCCTCAAGCAGGTGGTTGGCTTCGTTATGGGATACCGGAATACCGACTTCCCAAAGAAATATTAGACACAGAAATTGAGATTATGTGTGCTAATGGAATGGAGATAGAATGCAATGTTCAAGTAGGAAAAGATATATCCTTCAAGAAGCTACGTGAAGAATATGATGCTGTTTACGTTGCTAATGGAGCTTCAGAAGCTGTAGCTATGCCGGTTCCGGGTAGTAACCTCAAAGGTTGTTACTTAGGAGTTGATTTTCTAAAAGAATGTGCCTTAGGTAATCCTCCCGAAATAGGTAAGAAAGTTGCTGTTATCGGGGGTGGAAACACTGCTATAGATTGTGTGCGTACTGCAGTAAGATTAGGAGCTCAAGCAAGTATTGTCTATCGTAGAGCTAAAGAACAGATGCCGGCAGAAGGTTTTGAAATCGAAGCTGCTGAACATGAAGGAGTAGAATTCAGATTACTTACAAATCCTGTTGAATATTTCGGAGAAAATGGCAAGCTTAAAGAGATTAAATTAGAGAAAATGGCTCTGGGTCAGCCGGATGCTTCAGGAAGAAGATCACCTCAAGCTACGGGAGAATATGAAGTGGTTGAGTTTGATTCTGTGATTGCTGCTATTTCTCAGAAACCTCAGTTAGATTTCATGTTGGGAGAGGAGAATTTCATAGATGGAAAAGAACTTCCTTTTACTCGTTGGAATACCCTTAACTCAGCAGAAACTACAATGTACACCGGACTAGGTAACGTATTTGCCGGGGGAGATGTGAGAAGAGGTCCTGCCACAGCTGTTGAAGCAATTGCTGATGGTAAAATAGCTAGTGAGACTATTGATAAATTCTTAAAAGGTGAAGATATTCAAAGCCGAAAGTATATTTTCAACTCCATCAAAGCTAAAAAAGTTGCAGATATTCGCAGAGAACTCTATGCAGATGTGGAAGAGATTCCCCGGGCGATGATGCCTGAAATTGATCTATCTCAAGCAAAAACTACCTTCAATGAAGTAGAAAGTGGCTTCTCAGAGAAAGATGCTATTAATGAAGCTAAACGTTGTTTAGAGTGTGGATGTCAAGTTAATGAAAGCTGTGTTTTACGTAAATATGCTTCAGACTATGACGTAACACAAGATATTTTTGTTGGCAGTAAAAATGAACATCCAATAGACGATTCTCATGAATTCATCCTTAGAGATGCTAATAAATGCGTTAATTGCGGACGTTGTGTAAGAACCTGTGCGGAGATTCAAGGTGCAGGAGTTCTAGGATATATCTATCGCGGTTTTAAAACTTTTGTTGCTCCTGAATTTGGAGAAAGCCTTAACAACACTACATGTGAATCTTGCGGAAAATGTATTGCTGTCTGCCCTACAGGTGCACTTTTACCTAAGAATCTGAATTATAAACAGAATCCATTAGAAAATAGAAAAGTAATTCAATCTTGTGGGATGTGTGGAACAGGTTGTGATATATTAGTAGATATTCATACCGATAAAGTTACTACTATCAGCACTCCTGCTGAAACTCCAGCTGAATTCTTACCAATGCAATACGACACAGAGACTTCCTTCAATGGTAGAAACCTTTGTTATAAAGGTAGATTTGGTTGGCAAAAGATAGAAGAAAAACCACAAGAACCACTCCAAAAGATAAATAATCAATGGCAAGAATTAGATTATCAAGAACTACCAGGATTACTCCAAGAGAATCTCACAGGTGGATTTAATACTCTTATCTCTCCAAACCTTACTATAGAAGAGATCTTACTTGCTCAAGAGTTAGCTAATACTAATAAACAATCCCTTAAAGCTCTTCAAGAACTTGATGGCTTCCATTCTGAACTTCTCAGCAAGAGTTATTCTATTGTCGATAAAGATAAACTCTCTCAAGCAGAGAACTATATCGTGATTGGTGAAATTTCTCAGACCTTGAGAACATTACTAAGACTTGAACAACGAAAGGGAAAGACTCTAACTTTAGTTAGTTATCCAGAAGTTGATTTCAAGAAATTAGCTGACTTTAATTATAATAATATTAAAGATTTAGATGGAAAAGTTAAAGCAAAATCTATCTTTATTTATAATATATTTAATATATCCTTAGATCTTGCATTGACTGTTTATAACTTAGCTTCTGAATTATCAGATTTCGCTAATGGAAGCTATATCTACCCAATCTCTAAATGGAATAACATTAGAACTATCGCTCTATCTGATTTGGACAATCAATACAATCCTAAGACACAATCTGATATCTATTATGGTGATCTTCCTTTAAACTTCACAAAAGAAAGATTTACCATCTTGATTAGTGATACTTTTGACCCCAACTATGATGTTGATCTCTTTATCCCTAAGCCTTCTTATTTAGAAATTGATGCGCTTGCCTTTGCCGATGATATGAGAGTGAAAGTCTTTAGTAATGCTAAAAATAGTATGCTTCAGGATATGCTGGTTAATACTTTAGCTGAAGCTAAGCTTATTCCTATAAATATGGCAGAAATGACTAACTGGAATAACAGAGCTGATGACTTTATTCAAAATATCGAACTTGATGATCAAGTCATCTCTGTTCAAGAATATCAAGAAGTAGAGAGGATTATGACTTACAAAGATAAATTAGTTAAAAAGTGATTTTAAAGGCATAAATGTTTAATTGTTTAATTGTTTAATTGTTTAATCGTTTAATTGTTTAAATGTTTAAATGTTTAAATGTTTAATTGTTTAATTGTTTAATTGTTTAGTTAATAGAAATAAAACATAAAAATAGGGACTTCCTAGTGAAGTCCCTTATCTATAGTAATTTTATTAATTTATTATTTGATTAAACCATCTCTTCTGAGCATAGCATCTGGATCAGGTTTTCTTCCTCTAAATTTGATAAAGAGGTCCATTGGGTGTTCTGAATTCCCTTTTGCAAGTATATTCTCTCTAAATGACTTAGCAGTTTCTTTGTTGAAGATACCATCTTCTTTAAACTTAGAGAAAGCATCTGCATCAAGCACTTCTGCCCATTTGTAGGAGTAGTAACCTGAAGAGTATCCACCATGGAAAATATGTGAGAAAGAACATGAAGTATTCACACCATCTACTCTTGGAATAAGTCTGGTTCTTTCAGTAACTTCTGCTTCAAATTTAGCTACATCTTCAACTGTAGAAGGATCAGTTGCATGCCAAGCCATATCGATTAATCCAAGTGAAACTTGTCTCACATTGAAGTTACCTTTATTAAATGTTTCAGCCTTTTTAACCTTGTTAACTAACTCTTCCGGAATAAGTTGGCCTGATTCATAATGGTGAGCAAAGAGTTTTAAAGTATCCATCTCTAATACCCAGTTTTCCATTACTTGTGATGGTAATTCTACAAAGTCCCAATAGACATTTGGACTTGCTAAAGTCTTGTAGTGAACATCTGAGAGAAGTCCATGTAAAGCATGACCAAACTCATGGAAAATAGTTGTAACTTCATCTAAGGAAAGAAGAGAAGGTTTGTCTTCTGAAGGAGGTGTTAAACTGCCTACAATTGAGATGAAAGGTCTTTTTACTTCTCCTTCTTGGAAGCCTTGAGAACGATAACCAGTCATCCAAGCTCCGGCTCTTTTGGTATCACGAGGATAGAGATCAATATATAATAATCCCATGTATCTGCCATCTTCTTCTTGAGTAACTTCAAAAACTCTGACATCTTCATGGTATTTAGGTAAATCATTATGTTCAGTGAATTTTAAGTCATAAAGCTTATTAGCTACGGTAAAAATTCCATCTATTACATTTTCAGCTTTGAAGTATGGTCTTAACTCTTCTGAATCAAAATCAAATTTCTTCTTCTTAAGAATCTCTGCATAATAACTAACATCCCATGCCATAAGTTGGTCTATTCCATCAGCTTTTGCCATTTCTTCTAGTTCTTGAATCTCTTTTTTAGCAGCAGGTAAAGCAACATCTAAAATCTTGTCTAAAAACTCTTGTACTGTTTGTGGATTCTCTGCCATTCTCTCTTCTAAAGTGAAATGAGAATGAGTCTCATAGCCTAATAATCTCGCTCTTTTATATTTTAGTTTAGCAATTTGTTTAACTATCTCTTGATTATCAAAGTCATCTCTAAAGGCTCTTGAACCCCAAGCTTTACTGAATTTTTCTCTTAACTCTCTATTTTTAGCATATTGAAGGATAGGCATAAACATTGATGGTTGAAGTAAGAATAACCATTTTCCGGCATGACCTTTTTGCTTAGCTACATAAGCTGCTTGAGCTTTAGCATTAGCTGGAAGTCCTTCTAATTCAGCTTCATCTTCTATGATATATTCAAATTTATTAGTCGAATTTAGGACATTTTGACTGAATTGAGGACCTAATTTTGACATCTCCATATTGATTTTCATCAATTCTTTCTTCTTATCCTCAGGTAATAGAGCACCATTGCGAATGAATGATTTATAAACTTTCTCTAATAATCGAGTTTGTTCCGGATTTAAGTTCTCTTCAATTTGATGATCAAAAACATATTTAAGCTTTTCAAACATCTTAGGATTCATAGTTGTTTCATTACCAAACTCAGCTAATTTTTGAGAAATTTCTCCTGCTAAAGCTGAAAACTCTGGGTCAGCATTACAACTTAAAAGATTGAAATAGATACCTGTTACATAATCTAGTTCAACTCCTGATTCAGCTTCAATTGTGTTAGCGAAATTTGGGGTTTCAGGACTAGCAATATAATCATTAAACTCTTTACGGGCTATCTCTAAAGCCCAATCAATAGCGGGCATAAAGTGTTCAGTTTTGAATTTGTCAAAAGGAATTGCTTCAAATTTTGAATATCTTTCCCCTGTCATTAAAGGATTCTTATTTTGTTCAGACATATTTTTCTCCTCTGATTAATATTATTTTTAAGTCAATATAATTAGTTTAAGTTCGGTGTCAATAAATATTTTTCTACCCAGGGTTTAATTGTATTTATCTACGTTAAAGATAGCTCTTATTATAGGGAGACTGTTCAAATTAACTAATTGATATTCAATACATTAATATTTTAAAGGGCTCAATTAGTGCACACTTTTTATTTATTACCCTACACTTTTGAAAT
>JAEKNW010000031.1 GCA_016838885.1 Candidatus Cloacimonadota bacterium | reverse complement strand
GAAGGCATATAATATATATATTCCTGAGAATTATGGAAGTTACTTTTGCAAAAGAATATAGTGCTATTCTCAAAGATCTACTGCATTATTTGGGTTTAAACATTGTTCTTTGAAATACAAAGTCAATTTAATTTAAAAGAACTATTTGGCAAGTTATTTTTATTTTTTTTATCATCTTTGAGCTTGACACTATAATAACGATTTATAGTTTTGTTTTGATTATGCAGATTCAGGGGTGCCGAAAGGCTGAGATTATACCCTTAGAACCTGATCCGGGTAATGCCGGCGAAGGAAGTGAGATGCGCATTTACACACCTTACAAATCAGACCTTCTACCAAGGCATTATCCTCCAAACAAAAGAAAAATTATTGGAGGAATGATGGAACTTACAGTTTCCCGAGGTATTATTGATACCTATTTTAACAAGTTGAAGAGTATTTTAGAATTGGATGTTGCAATAGTTGGAGCTGGTCCTTCAGGATTAGTAGCAGCAAGAGAGTTAGCAAAAGCTGGAAAAAAAGTAGCACTATTTGAATCAAAGCTAGCCCCCGGGGGTGGCATGTGGGGTGGTGCAATGTTCTTTAATCAAATTGTTGTTCAGAATTTAGCTACATCAGTTTTAGATGAATTCAATATTCAGTATGAGAGATATGATGACACCTGTGTAACTTGTGATTCAGTGCATGCTACTTCTGCTTTGATTTATGCAGCCACAAAAGCCGGAGCTATTATTAATAATGGTTTTATAGTAGAAGATGTTGTCTTCCAAAATGAAAAAGTTGCAGGAGTAGTAGTCAATTGGGGTACTGTTATCCGCCAAGGACTCCATGTAGATCCCTTAGTTATCTTGGCTAAGTGTGTTTTAGATGCAACAGGACATCCATGTGAAGTAACTAATACTGTAGCTAATAAGAATAATATCAAGCTAAATACTCCATCAGGTAAAGTTCAGGGAGAGAGATCTCTTTCAGTAGAAGAGGGAGAAGAAGCAACTGTATTAAACACTAAAGAAGTCTATCCAGGCTTATTTGTCTCAGGCATGGCAGCCAATGGAGTTAGTGGTTCATTTAGAATGGGACCTATCTTCGGAGGAATGCTCCTTTCAGGCAAGAAAGTAGCCAACTTGATAATGGAGAGTTTGGAGCAATGATAGATAATTTCGGATTGTATTTGATAATTACCCAACCTGTTTTGACCTATCAAGAGATTGCTCATATAGCCGTCAAACACAATATCAAATACCTACAATTAAGAGAGAAAGATAAATCAGATAGAGAGCTTCTTTCTATAAGCAGAATTATCAAAGAAATAACTTCTGGTACAAAAACCAAGTTTATCATGAATGATCGGGCAGATTTAGCTAAAATTGTTGATGCAGACGGTCTTCATTTAGGCCAAGATGATATCTCATTAGATGAAGCTAAATCAATTCTAGGGCCAGATAAAATCTATGGTCTTTCTACCCACTCTCTTGAACAAGCCAAAAAAGCTCTTAGTAAAAATCCTGATTACATTGGCTTTGGTCCTATCTTTCCTACTCCCACAAAAGCAAAAGCAGACCCGGTAGTTGGTTTAGATATGATAAAATATGTTCTTTCAATCTCTCATGTTCCTCTTGTAGCAATAGGGGGGATTGATAATACTAATGCTGAAGAAGTAATATATTCAGGAGCTGAAAACATTGCTTTAGTAAGATACTTTATGAACTGCTCCAACTTAGAAGAGCGAATTATGCATTTAACCCGAATGATGCAATAGAACTTTAGGGAAGAGTGCAGATTCTTCCAGCAAAATAAGTTACAGAATTTGAAGGCATATAACATATATATTCCTGAAAATTATGTAGCTTACTTTTGCAGAAGAATATAGTGCTATTCACAAAGGTCTATTGCATTATTTGGGTTTAAACACAAAACTACTTATTTAATGAGGAAATTATGACTCAACTAGAATCTGCCTTACAAGGCCTAATTACTCCAGAAATGGAAATTGTTGCAAAAAAAGAAAATAGAACTAGTGAATATATCAGAGAAGAAATAGCTAAGGGAAGAATAGTTATTCCTAAAAACATCAACCATAACTTCAGTGCTGTTGGTATAGGTTACGGACTAAAAACAAAAGTTAACTCTAACATCGGTACTTCAGAGAAGCATTGTGTCATAGAAGAAGAGTTAGAAAAACTGGAAACATCTGTTAAATATGGAGCAGACAGTATCATGGATCTCTCTACCGGAGGAGATTTAGCTGCTATCTTAAAGTTGATAGTAAATTCTTCGCCGCTAATGGTTGGTACTGTTCCAATTTATAGTGTGATGAGCAGACTTCTTGCCCAAGAAAAACCTTTCTATGATATGACTCCTGACCTTCTTTTCCAAGAAATTGAGAATCATGCTAAGTTAGGTGTTGATTTTATTACTGTTCATTGCGGTATAACCCAGCAAAGCGTGGCGACCTATGAAACATCAGAAAGGCTTCTAGGAATAGTATCCCGGGGAGGTTCTCTCATAAAACAATGGATGAGGAATCACCAATGTGAAAACCCCCTATATGAGCATTATGCCCGTCTCTTGGAGATTTGTGCTAAATATGATGTAACTCTATCTCTAGGCGATGGAATGCGCCCAGGATCTCAATTTGATGCTTCTGACAGGGGACAGTTTGCTGAACTGCTGGTATTAGGTGAATTAGTTGATAGAGCAAGAAAGAGAGGAGTCCAAGTTATGGTTGAAGGTCCCGGACATATCCCCTTAGACCAAGTAGAGATGAACGTGAAAATCATGAAATCTGTCTGCAAAGAGGCTCCCTTTTATGTTTTAGGTCCCTTAGTTACAGATATAGCTTCAGGATATGACCATATTACCGGGGCCATTGGGGGAGCCCTAGCTGCCGGTGCAGGTGTTGATTTCCTTTGTTATGTTACTCCTGCTGAACATCTCTGCCTCCCAACCCCTGAAGATGTTAAACAAGGAATAATCGCAACTAGAATAGCTGCTCATTCAGGTGATATTGTTAAAAAAATCCCGGGAGCTATTGAACAAGATCACCGAGTTTCAAAAGCTCGTAGAGAATTTGATTGGGAAACTATTTACGCTAACTCCTTAGACCCGGAATTAGCTAAATCAAGAAAAAGTAACTCAGAATCAAAAAATGATGATTATTGCACGATGTGTGGTAAACTATGTGCAGTTAGAACTGATAGAGACATAGTATAGATAAGGAAAGAGGGGAGATTCTCATCTCCCCTGCTCTCTTATATCTAACTTTTTACTTTTATTACTTTTTACTTAATACCTTCAGCCATAGCTTCACCAAGGTTAAAGATTGGTAAGTAGATCACGATAATTATTGATCCGACCACACCAGCCATTAAGATGATAAGCATAGGTTCAATAAGTGATGTAAGTTTATCAATCACCGAATCAATAATCTTATCATAGAATTCGGCAGTTTTGCTTAATAGTTTATCTAAGTCACCTGTCTCTTCACCAGTACTAATCATTTGAAGTAAAGTTGAAGGGAATACATCAGTTGACCTAAAGGCTTGGGCGATGCCATAACCTTCTTTAATCATGACTCGAGAACGCCTTACAGCTCCCTCGATAACGGCATTTCCTACGACATTTTCAACTAATTCCAAGGTCTCCATAATAGGTACACCTGCTTTCATCAGAATAGAAAATGTTCTAGAAAATTTACTCATCACTGAGCTTTCAACTAGTCCTCCAACCACCGGGATTTTTAGTTTAATCTTATCAAAAACCCATCTACCTCTATCGGTTAAATTAATAACAAAGAAGATTAATCCAATTACAATTAACATACCAACAGTTATCAGAAGATTACCTTTGATGACATTACTAATAGCAATAGCAACCCTAGTAGCCATTGGTAGATCAGCTCCAAAGTTTGCATATATATCACTAAATTTAGGAATGATATAGTAGAAAAGGAACCAGACAACAAAGATTAAGAATACTAAGATGAATATTGGATAGGTCATAGCAGAATTAACTTTTCTGCGTGTATCCTCTGTTCTTTCTAAGTTTTCAGCAAGTTCATCAAGAACGGTGTGAAGAGTACCTGAAACCTCACCTGCCTTAACAAGTGAAACATAGAGGGGATTGAACACACCAGGATGTTGTTCGAATGACTCAGAAAGAGAATAACCCTTACGAATATCATCATCTACCTTCATTAATACTTTCTTAAATTTCTTATCTTTTTCTTCTTTTCCTAGGTTAGAGATAGCTTTTTCAATGGTAAGACCGGCTGAAAACATAGTAGATAACTGGCGAGTGAAGAAAACTAAGGTTTTCAACTTAACAGCAGTTCTCATTTTGTAGATAGCTAACATAATCTTGTCAAAGAGAGATAATTTTCCCTTGAAAGACCCATCATTAGCATTTCTTACAGAGATGATAGTACCGCCTTCAGTTGCTAACTTATCAATAGCCTCATCCATTGTATTGGCTTTGATAATACCTTCTTTTCTAGCACCTTTAGCATCTTTTACTGTATACGAGAAATTAGCCATATTATACCTTTATTTTTTTAATCGTTAATGGTAAGTTTAATTACTTCACGAATTGATGTTACACCTTTTGTCATTTTCCTAATAGCAGCATCATGAAGTGTTCTCATTCCTTGTTCTAAAGCTTTTTCTTTGATGATATCTTGATTTTTCTCAGCAAAGATAGCAGTTCTGACTTCTGGAGTTATTGATAACAATTCAAAAATACCTTGTCTGCCTGCATAACCTGTATTATCACAATGTACACAACCAGCGCCAATTCTGAAATTAATTTCTTTTGCTTCTTCCTGAGTAATACCGGCTTGAAGCAATTCAATATCGGTTGGTTTATAATCTGTAATACAGTTAGGGCAAATTTTTCTAACAAGTCTCTGAGCCATAACTAGACAAAGAGAAGAACCTACAAGATATGGTTTAATACCAATATCTATTAAACGTGTAATTGTAGAAGGAGCATCATTAGCATGAAGTGTAGTAAACACTAAGTGACCGGTTAGAGAGAATTTAACAGCAATATCAGCAGTTTCAAAATCTCTAATTTCACCAATCAAGACAATATCAGGGTCTTGACGTAAAACTGAACGAAGAGCAGAGAGGAAAGTAAGTCCAATCTCATCTTTTGTTTCAATTTGAGTAATACCTTGAAGTCTATATTCAACAGGGTCTTCAACTGTGATAATATTTGTTTCAATATTTTCAATAGTTTTAATAGCAGCATGGAGTGATGTAGATTTACCACTACCGGTAGGTCCTGACACAATGATAATTCCATAAGGACGTTTAATGACTTTTTGGAATATTTCTAAGTCGTCAGATTCGAATCCTAAGGTTGATAGTTTGAAACCAAAATCACCTTTATCAAGAAGACGTAAAACAGCCTTTTCTCCCAACACAGTGGGTGCAATAGATACACGGACGTCAACTGATTTAACAGCAGTCTTAAGTCCCATGTGTCCATCTTGAGGTAATCTACGCTCTGCAATATTAAGCTTAGCCATAACTTTGATTAAGGAGATTAAACCGGCATGCATAGCAATAGGAGGATTCATTACTTCTCTTAAAGCCCCATCAACACGGAATCTAACCCTAGTACTCTTAACAAGGGGTTCAATATGAATATCTGTTGTCCCAGCTTTAATAGCTTCTGAAATGATAAGATTAATCATCTTTACAACAGGAGCGTCAGCTTTGGAATCTGTCCCACTATCAATAGAGATTTCATTATCATCACTATCAACGGCAACAAAGTCAAAATTACCAACAGCATCTTCAACTTGTGAAGTAGTTCTAATACTCTTATAATATTTTTCTAAAGCATCAGTAAGTAATGAATCACCAATCAAAATCGGTTCAACATTCTTGTTTAATACTTTCTTTAAACTATCTAAGATATTCAAGTCATCTGGGTCAGTCATAGCGACAACACAAGTATCATCAATGACTCTCATGCAGAGGACTCGATTTTCATAAGCAAATGGTTCAGAAATTAAAGAAACTGTTTCAACATCAAGTTCCATTAATTCAGAGCTGTTTACTATAGGTATATCCAACTGGAGAGAAATACATTCTAAGAGTTGTCTCTCTTGAATATAACCTAATTTTAATAAGGTTTCACCTAGTTTAAGAGCAAAATTATCTTGCTTAATCAAAGCTTCTTTAATTTGCTCTTCACTGGCATAACCTTTGTGAATTATTATTTCACCTATTCTTGCGAATTGAGGATTAAATGACATAATCAATCCTTTGTTTAAATTTTGAGTTTATTAGTTTTGTTACCCGATACCATTTAGGTACCGGGTATGACTTATATTTTAATTAAACGATTAGTTATTATTCAGGGTCGTTGTAGGGGTATCGTAAAATAGTTACATTAGTTTGTTGTAAAATACCTGTACCTAGAACTCTACCAAAAATTTGGACTTGTTGTTGACCTGGTGAAAAACCATCAGGAGTAGGTGGACTCATGTATCTATACAATTTTAGATAGATCCGTGCATAGCCATCATCTCCAGATATTGCCCATTTTACCTGGTTTGCAAAAGTAGAGTCTAAATCGTAGAACTCACCTCTATCTGCGGTAAAAGTCCAATACACATTAGGTGTTGGATACCCTTGCCCATCTCTGGTTCTGATAGTTATTAAAGCAAACAGGAAGTCATTTGGATCACCTAAAGCCGGAGGAGGTCCATCGTAGAATGCTAGATTTCCAGGAAATGCTTGGATGTCTGAATCAGGTTGATTCCATGGGAGTTCAATACCCTGAATTTGTTCTGAAATAGGTGCATCTGGATTTTCGATAAATGGTTCAATTATTTCATCACCATAAGCATCAATACAGCGAGCTTGAACTTGAGCTCTTTTGTATGTTTCACTTCCACCATAAGTTAACAATGTGTAGGCAACACCAATAGAGGACAATGAATCAACAGTAGATGCACTTGCGTCATCCGCTGTTACTTGAGGACCATTTCCTGTGAAAGCATTACCTTGTATAGTTATCGTCCAGCCGTCAACATCAATTAGATCGAAAAATACTGATGTACCATATTCTACAGGGTTATTATAAATATCCCTTACATGGGCAGCTAATAGTAATTCCCAAAGACCACCACCAACTGACTCACCTTGATCAAAACCTAAATCACCCCAAACAATTGATGCAGGTGGTCCTGCATGAATAAGGATATTACTCTTTGTCGCTCTGATAGCGCCAGCAACAGTAGAAGAAGTTAATGCCAATGAATCGTTAGCAACTCTAATCTGTAAAACTCCAGAACCTGCACCGGTTACAACTGAAACAGCAGCTTGCCCCCCACTTGAAGTGGTGTGCACAACCCCTGATTCACTTTGTCCACTTAAGTAGGCTGGGAAATCTTGGTCTTCACCAGGAATATTATTATTTATAATTTTGAAATATATATCAGTAGCTCTATCAACTAAGTTACCATTGATGTCGTATAAACTAACATATAAAATACTAGAATCAATACCACCGGTATTGGCTACATTGAGATTAACTTGCTCTTGGTTATTAAATCTGATTGAATGTAATTCGTCAGACTTGATAGTAAATAAAGCTTCTGAAGATAAAGTATCACTATTAGCAAAAGCCTTAATTGTAGCAGGACCGGCTGATAAACCAGGGGTAAATACAACCTTAGCTACACCATCTACATCAGTGTTTTGAGTATAAGTTTCAGAAGTATTGTAGAAACTTCCTAAGTTTGTTTCAAACCTGATAACTCTACTAGCATTAGGATTATTAAAAGCATCTTTCAAATTTGCTTCAATAACAATTTTATATTCATTATCTATAGTTGTTTCATTTGTTTCTTCAACAACATTAAGGTCATCATCTCCAAGATAAGTATTTAACTGTAAATTGAACGGATTACCTGGTTTGACGCTAAAGTTTCTCATTGAAACTAAAGTATCGATTCTAACTTTAACTTCTCCGATACCCGCTTGCTGACCAACATTCAATCTAAGAGGAGCATTACCATTTTGAGTCGGAATAATAGCAATTGAACCCATGTTTGTTTCACCATCGTCACCAACAAAATGTCCTCTATCGGTTTCAAATCTGACCATTGTACTATCTGCAACCGGGTTCAAATCAATATCGAATACTCTGGCTCTAACAACTACTGATTGATTAACAAAGAATTCAGTAGAAGAGATTTCTATAGTAAGGTTACCGATCGGCGGTTTAGCCTCAATCATAACTTGGATTTGTTTTGAATCTTCTGCAGCTACACTAGTTTCATCAAATTGTGAATATGTATAAACATAAGCAGTGATAGTAGCTAATCCACTTTCGCCTGAATCATAGAAAGGAACTTTAGCTATCCCAGAATTATTGGTATTTACCAAAGATATTATGCTTCCTCTATCAGCTTGAAATCTGACAGGAATATTAATTGCTCCAAAATTGTTCTGATCTTTTACATAAGCACTTATATAAGCGAAAGTAACATTATTATCAGCATAAATTTTGTCTACTGAGCTTTCAAGTCTAGTTACCCTGTAATCAGCCTTAGTAGATGTAGGGATATCTCTATCATCACAACCACTAATTAACAGTAGTGATATTGATAAAAGAATCAACAATATTGTAATATTTTTCATTTTCATTTTTACTCCCAATTTGTTGTTACTCTTGTTCATCGAATTTAATTAATGTTTCAGTCATGATGTCAGCAACTTCAATAGTTTTATTAAAATCACTTGCATTAACAACTGTTGGAGTCATCTCTATAATCAAATCTGTTTTTTCTAAATTTTCAGTTTCATGTCTGAAGAATCTTCCGATGTATGGAATATCTCCTAAGAAAGGAACTTTATTCTGTCTGGTAGTTAACTGAGTTGATAACAGTCCACTAACGATGAAAGTATCACCACTAGGAACAGTAATAGTAGAACTTACAGTTCTGACTTTAACTCTAGGTACATAACCACCAACTAAGTCAATAACAGAACTGATTTCTGGTTTAATTTGAGTAGTAATTTCATTTTCTGAGTTTACCTTAGGAGTGATATTTAACTTAATACCTGTATCTTCTCTAGCAACCTGAACTTCTTTTTCATTATCAACAACAACATAAGGTAAACTTTCACCAATATGTACATAAGCTTCTTCGCCGTTTTGGGCAGTTAAGCGAGTATCTGTTAATATTTTTGCAGAGTTATTTTCTAATAACCAGTCAATTGTTATATCAAAGGCATATAATTGTTTAGAGAATTTACCAAAATCATCCCAATCACTCATTTTTTGGAAATATTGAGTGCCAGGGAGAGTTCCTAATGCAGTTGTTCCACCAAAAGGACTAGCTCCAGTTTCATCATCGAAGTTGTAAGGAAGACCAACACCTGCATAATTTACAGGATCTTCAGCAATGATAGTTGTGAGTTGATTTAACTTAGACCAATCAATTCCCATTTTCTTTGAATCTGAAACATTAACTTCAATAACTCTAACTCTGATCTGAACTTGTTTTTGAGGCATGTCCAATTTTTTGATTTGACTTTCGATGTCTGCAAAAGTTTCTGGATTTGCTCTAATTAAAAGAGCGTTTTGTCCTGAAACCTCAATGACTTCACCTGGAACGTCTTTAAAAGCATTAACAATTTTTTCGGAATCAATATATTTCAATTGATAAACATAGTTTCTTGTTCCTGACTCTTTGTCCACGATTGCTGAAGGTCCGATTAAGAAAGTATTAGCACCAATTACTTTGTAAGAATAGCCAACAGATTTAGCTACTAATGATATAGCATTCTCAACAGATATGCTATTGATTCTTACAGTAACGCGTTTTTCATCTTCTTCAGTACCTTTAGAAGCTTCAGAGGCAACAATAATATTAACCCCTGTTAATTTTGATATTGTTTCTATTACAGATGTAATTTTTGTGTCTTTAAAATTCAGATTTTCTATTTGTTTAACTAATAAATCTTCATTACCCTGAGCAAACATGAATGTAATACTCATCAGTAATGATAACATTATTAACGTAAATTTACTTATGCTAACATTAAAAATTTTCATTGTTTCTCCTACCTATTTTAATAATTTTGATTAGATATATCATTATCGTTTGTTGATTGCGGTTTAATAGAAGGGATATTAAAGACATCCATTCTTTCCTCTACAACTAGTTTTGTTCCATTAGATAAAACAACTGTTTGATTAACAGGATCAGCTGATTTTATACTTACCCTAGGATCAGATTTTTCAATTATTTGACCTACAGCATATTGATTTTCAATATCTTTATGCTCTATCCCTACAAGAACTCTATCATCAAACTTTTGCACACCATATAATCTAATTTTATTATATCTTTGTTGCATTCTAAGTTTTATTTCATCGATCTTCTGAGGTAGAATTATATCTTGCTTTAGAGGGTCTTTAGTAATTGAGAAACTAAACTCTTTTCTCTGCATAATACCTTGTTCGATCTCAATAGCTTTCTTAAGTAGATTGCTATCAACTTCTTGTTCAGCGAACTCAGACTTTGTTAAGACCTTTTGTTCAGTATTGTGATGATTATAAGCAAATACTAAAAGAGTTATTACCGCAATAATCAAAAGTATATAAGCTAAGTCTTTTACATATCTATATTCCATAATTACCTCATCTTATGTTTTATGAATGAAATGCCCAAGCTAACATTATAGTTCTTATCTAATTCTTGAACATTGGCAGCATCTTGCTTCTTTTCAATATTTCTTTCCGGATCAATTGAAAAACTATTGATTACACTTAAGAAATCCATTTTTTCAAGCTCATTCATGAACCTACCAAGTTTTACATAGGTAGTTGTGAATTCAATTGAAAATTCATGTTCCAACTGGTCAGAAGCTGTGAAAAGGGCCCCATGGTTAATACCTGAGACGTTTATGCCATACTTTTGAGCTATTCCATCAATTGTCAAAATTATTTCATGAATCTCATCTGATGAGAATTCATTATCTTTTGTTAAAGTGTTAGATAATATAGATGTAAATTCGCCTAACTTTTCATCTTGAACAATTAAACTATTTAGCTCTTGGCGAGACTTTCTAATTTCTTGATCAAGTTTAGCAACTTCAGTTACTTTATCAGTAATTATTTGACTAGCAAAATAATAGTAAGCAAAAGATAGAACAATGATTAAGACAATTAAGATTGTGTAGTTACGCTTCATCTTCTTCTCCTTCTTTCATAATATTTACTAGTACACTGAAGTTTAAAATCGTAGATAATATCTAAATCATTATCAGTTTCAATATTAAGCATTTTTTTTACTAAATCTCTGTTAACAAATTCGACAGTTCTGAAATCATTAAACTCCTCTCTCTCTATTAAGCTAGCTCTATAGCGGTTAATAATATCTTGAGGAATTTCATGTTTCCTTGCTTTAATTAGACCTACTAAATCCCAGTTCCCATTTTTATAAGAAAATTTAGAAATAGCTAAACTATCTGAAGTAATTTCAGCTAAGGCTTGCAACTTCTTAGTCCAGAAAATTCTTCTGTTATAAGCAGAAGCAAACTTTTCCATATCTTTCTCTAAATTTTCAGAACTTGTAGAGCTGACAATATTATCATAAGAACTTATCTGCTTTTTGATGTCTGCAAGTTGTTCCTTACGATTATTAACTTTTCTCTCCAAGTTGAGACTGTTAAAATAAGTAAATCCTGATATAGCAATTAGTATTAAAACAAATGCAATAACGGTATTTATATATGTTTTCTTTTCTTTAAGAGCTTTGAGTCGCTCTTCTCCAAATTTGTTTAAGTTAATTCCAAAATAGAATTGTTCCATTCATCCCCCTATTCTGGTCTCATAGCAAGACCTAATGCAAGGCAAAGCTGTGGATCTTGACTATTTTTAAATTTATCAGGCATTTCAATTGAACTGAAAGGATTATAAACTTCAGTTGGGATGCTAATTTTTGATTCTATATATTCAGCAAGCCCTTTCACCTTTGCAGAACCGCCCATTAGACAAATCTTCCTAAAATCACTGTTTCCAGCTTCTTTTACGTAGAATCTAATAGACCTTCTTATCTCATCAGTAATGAGATCCTCGGTATTTTTTTCAGAAATATCCAACATCGAAAGTGTTGTCTCTCCTGTAGGGCTAGCCTGAGCAATACCATGTTCAATTTTAAATGTCTCTGCTTCTCCAAACTCCATATTATGTTTTCTCATAATGTCTTGAGTAATATTATATCCGCCATAAGCAATATCTCTTGTAAAGAATTTTGCTTTTGGACCATAAATAACAATGTTAGTTCTATGAGCACCAACGTTTACTAAAACATAAACACCCTCTTCTATATATGAACTAAGTAGAAAAGCGTTTGTTAGTGCAAATGCATCAATATCGATAACACCTGGAGTAATTCCAACTGAACTCAATATATCTGCATGTGAATTAATCACATTCTTTGTAGAAGCAGCTAATATGATGTTCATATTGTTTGTTTTTTCTTCAATACTTAAAACTTGGTAATCTAATACCATCTCATTCCCACTAATAGGAATATGTTTCTTTGCCTCAAAAGTCAGCGCCGAATCAAGCTCATCATCAGGTAAATAAATAGTTTTTACCTGTTTGATACTTGTATCATCGCCACCTATTGAACTTACGACATGTTTAATTTTCTTCGGATTCAGTTTCATACCTTTCAGTATGGAACCTAAAACCGGAGTAAATCGATCATTTCGCAAATCATTTGGTAAATACTCGATCCCTTCAGGTACAGTTGAGCGAACATCAAAGTTCAATAACTTATACCCATGGCTAAGCCTCTTTAAGTGGACGACTTTAACGCTGTGAGATCCTATGTCAATACCAAGTGATTCTTTAAATCTTACCTTAGTTTTTTTACTCATATCGCCTCTTTATTTTTTCTGTTATAATTAAAATATTAAATCTAGAGGTGCATCAGCAACTCTATATAAGTACCAACTATCTGTATCAAGCTCTCTTGCTCCACCTTTAATGTGAACTTCTGGAAAATTAGGTGGTGGACTATTTCTAAATCTATTATCATAGTTATAGTTTTTTTGATAGCCTACTCCAGTACCTGAAGCTCCTGGTGCAGGAGGAAGTCCCAAGAATCTCGGATGAGCACCATACCGGTAATTTGCAATATCCCATTCTCCTCCGGTATTAACGTTATCACTTCCTGATCTGTGAACAAAACCCCTTCTTCTTTGAGCTACAGAGCCGTAAAGATGGATTGTACCACGCTCCATAAAGGTTTCAGCCCTTGTTTCAGGCCATAATGGACCATAATAGGGATAACAAAAATCTGGTGGCCAATCCATTTCTCGATCATCTCGATAGAAGAAATGCAGAGGACCCCAACCATTATCGTATGGGGCAATACCATAGACTTCGTGATTTGCTAATTCAACAATTTGTCCATTATATCTGGCAATTGTACCTACATGGGGGTGATGATATTGGAAAGAGAACACCCCATCTTGCATGGAAACTTCTCCTTCACCTAAGGCTGCCATTGCGGCATAGATATAGATACCTCCGTCGGCTGTATCACCATCTAAATCTTCATATCTTCCACAGTTATTTTTAATTCTTATTGAGTCTTCTGGTTCTCTATATCCATATTGGATTAGAATACTCTTTTCAGAAACTAATCCAACATAATCATTATAATTTATTGGCAGATCATATAATCCTGTATCAGGGTTGAATCCATCAGGTGGAGATCCTTTTTCTGTGCCAGTTAACAAAATATCTCCGGTTAAATACATCGTATCTTGCGAAGCCCAAGTCTGTCTTCCAGAGAAAGTACCTTGAAGCCACAATTCACCTGTAAAGAAAATGGAGTTGTTTCGGACTCTTCCATTTCCATTTTGGTACCATACAGTGTCTATTCGAGTTAGATACTGAACACCCAAAGAATCTTCTCTAGGAATCGTATCAGGGTCATCTAGATCTGTATTCCAGTCATAGACTACTACTGTATCAGGGACACCAATGATTCTATCTGCGTACCATAACGAATAACTATCACCGTCAACATAAGCCAAAATAGCATCACCAGGATCAATTTCAACAATTTCACCCGTTCTAGCCAAATCAGCATTGTCAGGAAATTCGATAGGTGGAACATTTTCAGTTACACCTTTTCTAAAGACTTGATCGATAGGTATCTGACCAGAGCCACCGTGTGGTTTAATTTCTCCTGAGGTATATACTTCATCATGGAATAAAGGCCAGCCACCATTTATTTCGGTACCACCTCCATTTTGAATATAAATATCTGTATTAGATCTTACAATTCCTCTGATTTCATCTCTGCCCCAAAATTTAACTTGGTCTGGGTCGTCTAAATCTTCATTAATAGAAGCTTCATTGTTAGTAAAGTAATGAAATCCTGCAAAAGTCTGATTCTTGAGAATTTTCTTGCTAAACACACCTACCCCATTATGAGTCAAGTTGTTTATCCCGGTATATGCCTTTCCAAGGGAACTAATATTTAGAACCGTATTATTAGCAAAGGGGCTAACTTCGGAGCTTGGCTCTTGATAGACCTTTGATCTCATTTTAAAGGTAAATTTACCGAATCCAGCATCGACGGGTACGGGGTTGTAGCCTAACTCTATCGAACTAAAGCCTGCATCAACCATACCCGCTCCAATTTGATTCTGCATTTCAACCTTTGCAACAATCACTCCTCTCGAAGTCTCACTTCTTATTAAATGTTGTTGCTGTATCTTCTGAAATCCAACCGCTAAATTATGCGAATCCAAAACGCCAATTTGAGTTATTGCAATAACTGAAAATAGCGAGATTGTTACAATGGTTAATGCCATTGCAATATACCCATTATCTGAGAACAATTTATTAATTTTCATAATTATAATCCTTGCTCAATGGCTATAAATGTTTCATATTCAACATAGTAATTAGGGTCGCGTCTTTTCGTATAAGGACTAAAATAGCGCCTGTTTCCTAACTCAACTCCCGCCCTAATATATACTCTTACAATATCGATGTTAGGATTATTTTGAGCAGATATGTCATTGTCTGGTACTCGAGAAAATACAAGATTTTCCACGAACATATCTTTATCTCCTGGTCCTGGGAAAAGAACAACTTTATTTAATTCGTAGGAGTTAATCCCAAAGGCATTTCCTGTTAGTTCAATGGCTCCTTGACGATTCAGAGCAATTACTAAAGAATCACTTGCACTATATAAACTGTGATTCATTGGCGGTTTAAACTGAATCGCTGTAGTTCCATTCATATACTCCCCCATTTCTGTTCCAACAGTAACGGTGTTTCCAAACAGGGACATCTTATTGGCATTACTCAATCCCATAAATTGAAATTTAGTAGTTGTAACTTCCCTTACAGGTAAGCCATTCTTTATAGACATTATGCAATCATAAGCTTTTTCATTTAGCCTAGAGATTTTGGATAACTGCTCAAACCTTAGAATATAGGAAGATAGAACAAAATAAGCAACTGAAAAGATAACAGTGCTAATAGCAATGGTTGCAATTAGTTCTATTAGTGTAAACCCTCTATCAGAGGTCATCTTTCTTTTATTGTTGTGATGCATAGTAATCTTCCACCATTTTAACTATTTGTCTTTCATTATTTTTGCTTGGTTCATTCCAAGAAGCTTGAACAGTAATCCTGGTTCTTCGATAAGTTTCTGTATTGAAATTATATTCTACAGGATTAGGGATTGATGTATCAAAATAAATTTTTAGGTTTCTTCCATTATCTAATTTATAAAAATCACGTCCACTTTTATAAAATGGAACATCATCACCATTATATTGGAAGGTACTATATTTCTGTTGAACAAAGTTTTGGTATTCCAAGATACCGGAACTGAGTAAAACAGCCTTACGAATCCGCTGGTTTTTAAAAACCTGCTTTTCCGTAAATTGCACCCCAACAAATAGTCCTACTATAGCAATAAGAACAATCAATGAACTCAGGATTAACTCAATGATAGTGAATCCTGAATCATCCCATCTCTTTAATTTAATCATCCGTTAAATCCTGCCCCTGAGGCAAATATTTTAGGATTATCAGCTACTTTTTCAGCAGTTTTTCTATCTAAATTACCATTCATTACGTGATTATAAAGAGATTGATCTTTTGTTTGCATACCCTCTTTAGTACCAGATTGAATCACTGAAGGTATCTGATATGTTTTTTCCTCACGAATCAAGTTTCTCACAGCAGCATTTGCTATCATAATCTCTAGAGCAGGAACTCGTCCTTTGCCATCTTTAGTAGGAAGCAAGGTTTGAGCAATAACAGCTTCTAAAGATTCAGAAAGCATAGATCTAACTTGAGCTTGTTGTTCTTTAGGGAACATATCAATAATACGGTCAATAGATTTTGTAGCACTACTAGTATGAAGTGTAGCAAAAACTAAATGTCCGGTTTCAGAAGCTGTTAAAGCTAATGAAACAGTTTCTAAGTCTCTCATCTCACCGACCAGAATCACATCTGGGTCTTCACGTAAAGCTGATCTAAGAGCAGCTGTAAATGAATGGGTGTCATGTCCTAATTCACGTTGATTGACTAAGCAGTTCTTACTTCTGTGAACAAACTCAATCGGATCTTCGATTGTTATAATATGTTTTTGAGAATGGTCATTAATAGAATCGATCATAGTCGCCAAGGTAGTAGATTTACCACTACCAGTTGGTCCTGTAACTAAAATCAGACCTTTCTCTTTGTAAGTTAATGATTTAAGTGTCTCCGGTAAATATAATTCTTCGTAAGATTTAATCTCATTAGGAATTACACGGAATGCAGCAGCTAAACCATTAATTTGTGTAAATGCGTTAACACGGAAACGAACATCATTTGAAAGTTTAGTTGAAAAGTCAATTTCTAACTTCTCATGAAACATTTCAATCTGAGATTCATTCATCACGCTAAAAATTAGGTTTTGAATTTCCTCTTCAGACATTTGGGGAATGTTCAATTTCTTCATTTTACCATGAACACGCACCATGGGGTATGATCCGGCACTAATGTGCAAATCCGATGCCCCAGCATCTGAAGTAAACTTCAATAATTCTTGAATAGTCATTCAGCCTCCGAATATTATAAACTTTTGTTAAAAACTAAATAAGGTATAAACCAGTAGTTTAGTCTTCTCCACCAGTTTCAACATCGGTAAAGGTATCAGTTCCCCAGCCATAGTATTTGTTTTCTGCAACAACGTATCTTACTTCTTTTCCTTCTCCTGATTCATATTCAGAAGTAGATTTGGTAATATACTCTGTAGGTGGTTGACCGATCACATCGAATTCCCATTTATCTCTAACAGCTTGTGAAATACCGGCATCATCTAATGCATCTTCTACTTCGTATCCATCAGTTGTTCCATTTGTAGTAAAATAGGTATCATAAGATTGTTTCAAGGCGCGAATGTTTGCTTTAGGCTCTGATGCCTTAGCTCTTTCGGTGTGACGTAAATAAATCGGTACTGCGATTGCTGCTAAAATAGTCATGATAATAATAACAGCTAAAAGCTCCACTAAACTAAATCCTCTGTCTTTCTTCATAAATCTGAACATAATGTTCCTCCCAATTATTAAGTATTTTTTACTTTTTTTTTACTTTTCGAGTTATTACATTGCATATATCATGCCAAAACCAAATAATTTTTATTTTTTTTATTTTCCTAAATAAAAGGCTTGACTCAAACTTATAGCTAATCTTTTTCTGTAACCAAATGAATAATAATGCGTTTTTATAAATATATATAAGATAATTAAGGAGTCTAAATGATGAAAAAGGTCTTACTAACAACAACATTGCTACTATCAATATTAGTTATTTTTATTGGCTGTTCAAGCAATACTAACAAAAACAAGGACACTTCTCAGGATGAGATTTATGTCAAATATGATGGTGGAACAATAACAAAAGCAGACTTTAACTATTTCGTTCATTCTTTACCGACCGAACAACAAGAAGCATTAAATATGGCTGGCAGACAAGTTCAGTTATTAAATTCAATGGCTAATGAAGAAGCATTCTACTGCAAAGCTAAACAACTTGGTAATGATAAGAACCCTGAAGTACTTGAAATGATAGAAAAGAGACTTAAACCCTATTATATAAATGATTTTTATAATGAGAAGATTAGAGCTAAAGCTACAGTAACTGAAGATGAGGTAAGAGCTTATTATGATACAAACCCTGAGTTTTTTATGGAGCCGGCCAAAGCTACTATTAGATATATTCAGGCAAAAGACATGGAATCAGCGCAAGACATTATGTCTGATTTAGTTACAAAAAAACTTAAGTTCAGCATGGTTTCAAATGTTAAATCCATTAACGCTTATGCAAAGGGTAATGATGGGATAATTAGAGAAGTTACTAATGATGGTTATATTCAAGGCGTTGGTTATGATGCTGAATTAGACTCATTAATTTTCTCTTTGCCTGTTAATGAAGATCAGATATATGGTCCTTATGAAACCGAGACAGGGCTTCATATCATCTCTATTTTAAATAGAGAAGAATCTTTTGTTAAGCCCTTCAGTGAAGTAAAAGAGTTGGCTGAGACTAGAGCAGGGGCCCTCAAACAAAAAGAAATCAGTGATGAAATGATTGAAGATGTTGTTAACAAACAAAAAATTGCCATAAATGAAGAAGTTCTAGCTAATATAGATTTTGAGAACCCATCTAACAATGATGTATCAGAGCTTAATAAACAAGTCTTAACAAGTAAAGTTGAAGACTTTAACTGGACGGTTCAAGATTTGTTAAACATTTATAATTCAATTGATAAAAATGAAAGAATGTTCATTTCTAGATCAACTCCTGATGAGATTTTAGATCATCTGCTGGCAAAAGAAGTGTATTATTACCAATTGACCAAAGAAGGCTTTGATAAAGAGTTAAATAAAACTTTGAAGTATAGCAAGAATATCAAAAACTTGATTTTATCGCATACTTACCAGCAATTAGTGGCATCTCAAATCAACATTACTGATGAGATGATCGAACAATATTATAATGAAAATATAGCAGAGTTTTCTAAACCTGCTTATAGAAATATAGAATTATTAGAGTTTGATAGCTATGAAAAAGCTGAAAGTGCTTATGATAAATATATTTCAGCTGTTAATAATGAAGACAGTTCTGAAATTGAAAGAATAATGCAATCCTATGCTTCAAATAGTTTCGATAAGAGGCTAATTAACAATGTATATAACAATGGTATTGTCCCAACCTTCGGTAAGGATAATATCTTAAGTAGTGCTATTTGGGATTTACCTGTAAACGAAGTAAGCGATATCTTAGTATCAAAACGAAATGATAAGCCTGTAATTTTTCGTGTAACTCATCATGAAACTATTCAATATAAGCCACTTAATCATGTTGAACCACAAATTGAAGGTAAGTTAAGTAGAGAGAAATCTTCTGAACTTTTCCAATCATTACTCGAAGATTACAAAAAAGAATTTAATTTCGTTATCTATGAAGATAGACTCGAACCAACTATTACTGCAGAAGAACTTTTCCAGTTAGCTGAAAAGCAAGCTAAACTAGGTAAATTAAAGGATACTATCCTCTACTATGACCAAATTATCGGAAAATTTAACAACGGAAAAGATGATTATAAGGCTATGTTTATGAAAGGCTTTACTCAATCTGAATATATGAATGATAAACAAGCTGCTATTCAAACCTTCACTAAATTCTTAGCTACTTACCCTGAAGGAGCTTTGAATTCTGATGCTCAAGTTATGTTAGACATCTTAACAGGTAAAACTAGTATTGAAATACCTGATGATATAGAATTTGAAGATTAATTATTTAAACTAAAACCCTTATGGGCTTAAAATTACTGGACTCCTTCGGGAGTCTTTTTTTTGCTCCCGAAAAGCTAAACCTTTGTAGATAGGAGAGGCCAACTATTATCTTAAGCTCCAGAGGAGCCGGAATGCGAGCGTTCCCTCCCGCTCCAAGTCTCCTCATTTCCCCCATTAGCTCTAAATCAAGAAATTCCTTGACAGATTTGCAAATATTGATTTGATATAAACTCAAACTTTTCAAAGGATATTCTTATGGCAACAACAGAATTAGATAAAATTAGAAATATTGGTATAATGGCTCACATAGATGCCGGTAAAACAACAACAACAGAAAGAATCTTGTTCTATACCGGCAATATTCACAGAATGGGCGAAGTCCATGATGGAAACACTACCATGGATTGGATGGAACAAGAGAAAGAAAGAGGAATTACCATTACATCAGCCACTACTGTTTGCCATTGGAAAGATCATCAGATTAATATTATTGACACCCCAGGTCATGTTGATTTCACCGCTGAAGTTGAACGCTCTCTCAGAGTACTTGATGGTGCAGTAGCAGTCTTTTGTGCTGTTGGAGGTGTAGAACCTCAATCAGAGACAGTCTGGCACCAAGCAGATAAGTATAAAGTCCCTCGTATTGCCTTTATAAATAAACTTGATAGAAGTGGAGCAGATTTCGAAAATGTTGTCGAGATGATTCAAGAAAGATTATCCGATCGTGCCCTTCCTATCCAAATTCCCATCGGAGATGAAGAGTGTTTTCAAGGCATTATTGACTTAATCAACATGAAAGCAATAATCTTTGATGATTCAAGCCTAGGTGCAAATTTTGAAATTACTGAAATCCCTGAAGAACTTCAACCTGATGCAGAGATGCACCAAGAAGCTTTAATCGATTTTATAGCTGAGTTTGATGAAGAGCTCATGGAAAAATACTTGGAAGGCCATGCCCTTACTCCTTGTGAGATTAAAAAATTGATCAGAAAAGGTGTTACTTCTAATAATTTTATTCCTATATTATGTGGAAGTTCTCTCAAAAATAAAGGGGTTCAACCCCTTCTAGATGCCATAGTTAACTTCTTACCATCTCCTCTTGATGTTCCACCTTTAATTGCTACTAGTTCTGATGGTTTAACCGAAGAAGTCGTAAAACCTAAATCCGATGCTAAGTTCTCAGGCTATGCTTTTAAAGTTGTAACCGACAAATTCTCCGGAAAATTAGTCTATATTAGAGTTTATTCAGGTACCCTTAAGAAAGGTGATCAGTTCATCAATGTTAATAATGGTAAAAAAGAGAGAGCCGGCAGGATTCTCCAGATGTATTCTAATAGAAAGCAAGACGTCGATGAATTACACGCTGGAGATATAGGTGCTATTTTAGGCACTAAGTTCACCATGACCGGTGAGACTATCTGCGAAAAAGGTTATGAAATTCTATTAGCTAAGATGGATTTCCCTGACACAGTTATTTCCATCGCCATCGAAGCTAAATCAAAATCCGATGAAGCCAGCTTAAAAGATGCCTTAATAAAGTTCCAAGAAGAAGACCCTACTGTTAAAGTAAGAGAAGATAAAGATACCGGACAGACCCTTATATCCGGAATGGGTGAACTCCATTTAGAAATTATTGTCGACAGGCTTTTCCGTGAATTCAATGTTAATGCAAATATTGGAGACCCTCAAGTTGCTTACAAAGAGACTATTACTGCAGCCAATTCAGCCCAAGAAACTTTTGACAGAATGCTGGGTGATAAACGTTGCTATGCCAGTATCAAAGTTCGCGTCTCACCCATCAATGAAAATGAATTTACCCCAACTCAAAAAAATATTTATGAATATAAAGCAAAGAACGACTTACCTTTAAATTTCAGACATGCTATTGAAGAATCAGTACTTAATGCTCTTAATGATGGCCCTATTTTCTCGGCTAACTTAGAACGGGTGCGTGTCGAAGTTTTAGAAGCCAGTACACTACCTGAAGAAACTAACGATACAGGCTTTAGAATTGCCAGCTCTGTAGCAGTTTCTCGAGCCATAAGAGAGACTAAAAATGCCCTTCTAGAACCAATCATGTTAGTTACTGTCATAACTCCTGAAGAAAATGTAGGAGATCTCATCTCTGATATCAACAGTAAAAGAGGGAAAATCGAAGAGATTAGATCCCAAAATAACAACAAACAAGAGATTATATCTAAAATACCAATGCGTGAACTCTTTGGCTACTCTACCACTATCAGATCTATCAGCTCAGGCAGAGCTATCTATACTATGGAGTATGATAGTTATCAAATCGTACCAAATAATATTAAAGAAGAGATTATTAAGAAGATTAGAGGATACTAAGGAAGTTTTAAATATTGTTGATTTGTTGATTTGTTGAATCGTTTAATTGTTGAATTGATAAGAAGGATTGAACACAGATGACACTGATTGAACAGATTTTCACAGATAGGATTATTGTTGGTTTGAGAATAAGAACTCTTAAATCCCGAAGGGATGCAGATATAATAGGCAGGGTTCGAAGACCCTGTGTCATAATCCCCCACAAACCTAAGCCCCGGAGGGGCGACAATCAATTAGATGAGCAATTTAACCCAAATAATGCAGTAGATCTTTGAGAATAGCACTATATTCTTTTGCAAAAGTAACTTCCATAATTCTCCCGAATATATATATTATATGCGTCC
>JAEKNW010000030.1 GCA_016838885.1 Candidatus Cloacimonadota bacterium | reverse complement strand
TCTCTCTATCTCTCTATCCCTCTATCTCTCTATCTCTCTATCTCTCTATCTCTCTATCCCTCTATCTCTCTATCTCTCTATCTCTCTATCTCTCTATCTTTCTTATCAAATAAACAGTTCAACAAATCAACGATTCAACCAAAGTGATAAAAGCTCTTCTTAATGAAAGTCAATCTTCTCCAGCAGTCTTCCATCCTGAAAGATATGCAAGTCTGTATTGTTATTTTTTCCTTTAAGGATGAGGTGGAAGGTATTGGGGGAGGTATAGATTTGGAGTTTATCTTCATAGTTAGGGAAGGAGTGAGTTTTAGCATCGAGGGTTTTGAGATCAGGGGCATAGTAGCCATTTTGGAGGAAGTATTCTTTTTGTTGGTAGTAGATATTCCTGAGGTATTTCTTATGGTCTTGAAGTGGGTCTGGGATATATTCAACTACTTTCTTTCCGACTTCTTCATGACTAAACATGACATTACCCCACATTTCGGGATAGTGCATAGCGATTAAGCCTTGCGGAGACCACACTATATTCATTTCAGGCAAGTGTCTTTTGGTGTCGGGATCAATCTTTTTAGAGTAGCCATCCTTAGTTTTATCCAAGTGCCAATGAACTCTTGAGAAGTTAACCTTCCAAATATCTTTATCGATTGGTGGGGTTGTTTTATGGGCAGCTTCGGCGAGTGATTCCCAAGGAATAGCAAGTTCCACAGACCAATATTCATCTTTATCAGAAGGGTCATTGAGACTTCCTTGTAAGTGAACAGCAGTTTGCAGTCCTTTAATATCCCAGCTGTTGAAAGCCACTTGTCCTCTATCTCTGTATGGTTTAATGACTAAGAGATCCCAGACAGTATTAAGGGCATTGATTTCCAGTTCATAGTAGTCGTGGCTATCACCATCGGGGTCGATAAAGACTTCAAAATCATTATCATAGAAGATAACAGCGTCTCTTTGGGTAATAGTAGCCCACAAATCAGACTCTTCTAAGTAAGCACCTATATAGAAATAATCATCGCTCCACAGCATTTTTGCCTTAGTAACAAAGGGAGGAAGGGGCATGAGACTTCCTTGAATGTCCACAAAATCCTCTGTCCACTTTGCCTTATTCCAACTATCTTCATCCAGTTTTCCATCGATAGTAAGGGTTTCATTAGTTTTGTAGCAGACATAGCTTAGGGGGTCAGCATCAATCATCGGAATAGGGAATTTCCTTTCTCCTACAAGTGCTACTGTTAAAAGACATATTAATAACAGAACTGCATATTTTTTCATTATTCTTCTCCTTTTTTTTAATCTATCCACTAATTACACGAATTACACTAATTAAGATTCTTTGTCCACAGATTACTCAGATTAACACTGATTCATACTACCTGCAAGCCCTTAACACAGAGTTTCACAGAGGTTAAGAGGAGTTTCACAGAGTTTTAAGAAAAATCTGAAAGACTAATCTATCCACTAATTACACGAATTACACTAATTAAGATTCTTTGTCCACAGATTACTCAGATTAACACTGATTCTTACTACCTGCAAGTCCTTAAAAAAAAGACTTAGCCACCGAATACACCGAAAACACCGAAATGAAGATCTTGAAGTCGAAGATATCCTCTTCAGTCGGACGGTGGACATCCTGTCCGCCACAAAAAAGAAAAGCTTTAACCACAGAGCCACAGAGAACACTGAGAAGAAAATAA
>JAEKNW010000029.1 GCA_016838885.1 Candidatus Cloacimonadota bacterium | reverse complement strand
CTGCACCAAGCTTGAAAAGCTTGGATAATCTTAAATCCCCTCTTCATTTGCTTTGCAAATGTTTCCAAGAGGGGTGGCATCGAAGATGACGGGGTGTTTCTTCAATCCCCTCTTAATCCCGAAGGGATGCTAAAGAGGGGTGGCATCGAAGATGACGGGGTGTTTAAATCTTGCTTTGCAAGAAAGAAATGAAAAATAGGGTGTAAAAAAAAGTGAGATCTCTAATCAACAGTGCTTTTGTGCTATTCTTTGTGCTTTTGTGCTATTTTTGTGCTTTTGTGTTTAAGATTTTCTAAGCTAATCAAATCCAAAATAATCCCTCCCCAAATACCAGTCTATAGCCATCATCAAGCCACATTTATTTATCCCAAGTAAATATTTTTACAATAAAATTAATATTCTCTAATATTCCCCTTGACATAAATAAATAATTTCCGGAATATTGTAATACTTGTTTAATAGTGCTGAAATTAAATGTCACCACATCATTACAGCACTAGTAAAAACAAGGCTATAGTAGTATAATAAAAAAACATTAACACAGAATAGGAGTGAGGTTATCAAGCATATTCACTTTTGACCCTCCCTCTTCTTTAAAAGAAATTTAGGAGATAATATGAAGAGAGTTATTTTAATTCTTATGGTTTTGGGGATGACTGTTGGGGGATTGTGGGCTCAACAACAGTATATTGAGATTGGGACAGGAGAAACCACTACAAATTATATCCCAGTTTATGGGTTTTATGATTATAGCTGGTCCAACTATATTTTAACTTCCGACCAGATCGGGAACACAATCGATATAAACGAGATTAAATTCAATGTTGGGAATACACCTTCGAACTATACTATGAATAATCAACAGTTATATTTAAAACATACTTCAGCAAGTGAAGTAGCAAATGCTTATCCAGATCCTGCAAGCAACGGATTTACCCTTGTTTATAGTGGTTCAGTAACATGGAATGGTTCTGGCTGGCAAGGTGTTAACTTTGATACCGAGTTTAGTTATGATGGGACTTCAAACCTGCAAATTGTTTGGATTAATAATGATGCAACTTATGTTTCCGGACAACCAACCTTCCTTAAAACAGATACAGAATCTAATACAGCTGTATATAAGTATGCTGATGGTACTTTCCCTGTAACTGATGGTACATTAGTTACTTATTTTCCTAATACTCGTTTAGGTTTTGTTGCTGAAGGTGCTCCTTATAACCCGAGTTTAGTCTCACCAGCAAATAACTCTTTAAATAATGAATTGGATACTGAATTAGTCTGGACTATTGGTGAAAACACTGAATTTCTCCATGTTTACTTTTCAGAAAATCGAGAAGATGTCGTTAATAATGAAGCTTCAGCTCTTGTGGTTAATGGTGATTTAGTTACTTCATTCTCACCAACTTTAGAGAATGCAAGTGTCTATTACTGGAAAGTAGTAGCTTCAAATTCTACTTCAGAGATTGTAACTCAATCTCTAGTATTCTCTTATTCAACTACTTATGGTATAGCAGAAGTACCTTACTCTGAAGGTTTTGAGGGTGTAACTCCCCCAGCCTTACCTTTAGGTTGGGCTTCTTTCCGTGAAAGTACAACTAGTTCCTCTTATGTTGACATTTATATAGGTCAAGCTTATGAAGGTGCAAATGCGCTTAGAATTGCTAATAGCAGTGATGTAACAGGTACTTATATAGCAGTTTTACCTCAAATCGAAAA
>JAEKNW010000028.1 GCA_016838885.1 Candidatus Cloacimonadota bacterium | reverse complement strand
CACAGAACTCTAGTGTAAGCTCAGGTATTTATTTTGTTAAGTTAGAAGTAGAAGGAAAGTCTCAATCTCATAAAATAGTGCTGATGAAATAGTTTAGCTGTAAATAGCACGAATTTGAAAGATGAGACTAGCTACTGATAACATTATTTGGGATAAAATTCAACATTCCTATTGACATCATTATTAGTACAATTATTCTAGTATTAAGAAAGATATAGAGAGGAGCACCCTGCTATGAAAAATAAGATATTACTAATTATTGTATTATTACTTGCTACAATTAATTCAGTCTTTGCTCAGAAGTATGTAGAATACTATTTTAGAGTACCATTTGAAAGTATTAAAAAAGTTAACCATATTAACGAGATTTGTTCTGTAGATAAATTTGACGACCACTATGTTTATGGCTATGCAAATCCAAAGCAATTTACTCAAGTAACATTTGCCTATCCTGATTATGAACTACTTACCAATCCTTCCAGGGAAATGCCTATTCCTGTTGCAAGAAGCAAAGAAGAGATGCGTGAATGGGATTCTTATCCTAGTTACTCAACTTATGTCTCTATGATGCAAGATTTTGCTATTGATTATCCTAACTTATGCAGTGTGGAAAGTATTGGCACCTCTGTTGATAACAGAGAAATACTAGTGGCTAAACTATCTGTTAATCCCAATATCGATGAAGCAGAACCAAAATTCTTCTATTCAGGACAAATGCATGGGGATGAAATAGTCTGTTCAATCCTATTTCTTCGCTTAATCGATTACTTACTTGAGAATTATGGTGTTGATCCGGAAATAACTCAATTACTTAATACGACCCAAATATATATTAATCCTTTATCAAACCCTGATGGACTCTACACAAGTAATGACGAAACTATCAACGGTGCAACTCGTTACAATGCCAATGGCGTTGACCTTAACAGAAATTACCCCGGCGTAAATGGCGATCCAAATCCTGACGATAATCCTGTTCAAGTAGAAAATATCGCTATGATGAATTTTGCTCAAGATCACAGATTTACTATGTCTGCTAATTCTCATAGTGGTGCTGTTGTTGTTAATTATCCCTGGGATACTTGGCCAAGACTTCATCCTGATGATAACTGGTACCAACATGTTAGCAGGATATATGCTGATACTGTTCAAGAAAATGCACCTTCACCATATATGACTGATTTTGATGATGGGATAACAAATGGATTTGCTTGGTATATTGCTATCGGAACAAGACAAGATTGGTTTAATTATTTTAGAAATTGTCGCGAAATAACTTTGGAGTTATCTTTCAATAAAACCGTTCCTGCAAGTCAACTTAATGCTCATTGGGATTACAACTATGAGGCTATGATTGAATGGTTAAAGCACGTGCATTATGGGATTAATGGAACAATAACTGATGCTTCCGGTTCCCCTCTCCAAGCTAAAATTGAAATACTAGATCATGAACAAGACAACTCTTTCATCTATAGCTCTCCCCTACATGGAGATTATTATCGTCCTATTTTTGCCGGCGAATACAGTATAAAAGTATCTGCAGAAGGATATGAGACCCAAATAATCGATAACATAGTAGTAGAAAATAACGTAGGAACTGAAGTTAATCTTGTCTTAAATCAAGCTCTTATTACTTCCATTGAGGGTTATGTTTTTGACAGTAACTCAAATCCTTTAAATAATGCATCTATCACTCTTTCAGGGACATCTATTCACGAGGCTACAAGTAATAATACTGGTTATTTTGAGATCAATAACGTCTTCAGTGGACATTATACAGTAGCGGTTTCTGCTCTTGGTTATCAAACACAAATCCAAAACATTGTTCTTTCGGCTGAGAATGATCCATTTAACTTCTATCTTAATGAGTCAACTGCTATTAGTTTTGAGACCGAACTTACACCTGAGTGGATAGCTACTACTTCTTCAGAATGGAATCGGAGTAATGACCAAGCCTATGATGGTATTTATAGCCTTAAGTCAGGAAGTATTGGTAATAACAGCAGTAGCGGGGTTCAGGTTGAATTAAACAATGAAAGTTCAGTGATATCCTTCTATTATAAAGTATCTTCTGAAGAAGACTACGACTTCTTGCATTTCTATATAAATGATAATTTAATTGACTCATGGAGTGGAGAAGTAGATTGGACTTATGCCGAATATCAAGTAAATTCAGGGTCAAATACTTTTAAATGGGTTTATGAAAAAGATGGATATGTCCAAAATGGAAGTGATTGTGCTTGGATCGATTATGTTCAATTACCAACTCCTACTAGTAATGAATTTAATGAAAATGTTAATCAGCATATAGAAATCTTAGATTGTTATCCAAATCCATTTAATCCAGAGGTTAATATTCGATTTTATCAATCTTTAAGCAATCCTATCACAAAAATCTCAATTTATAATCTTAAGGGACAAATAGTTTCTGAATTGAATAATCTGTCTAATGAAAATGGTTATCAAACTGTTGTTTGGAATGGAAAAAATTCAGCTAATCAAGATGTTTCCTCAGGTATCTATTTTGTTCTAGTGGATAATGGATTAATACAAAAAACAAAGAAAATAGTCTTGATGAAATAAGGGTTTCATAAAAATAATGTGCCAACAAGGTTCCTCAGTTGAAAAATTGACTACTGAGGTTATTCAATTAAACCCAAACTTAGATCTTAAGCTCTTTCATAAAGCTTTAGAAATAGCTTCTCAAGCTCATATTAAACAGAAAAGATTGTCGGGCGAGAATTATATTATTCACCCCCTTAATGTTGCTCTGATTTTAGCAAAGATGAAATCAGATACTGAAACAATCTGTGCTGCAATTTTGCATGACACTTTAGAAGATACTTCTCTGACTGAAGCTGTTATCAAAGAGAAGTTTGGAGAAGTAATCTTCAGGTTAGTTGAAGGTGTAACAAAGTTAGATACCTACCACTATATCAGAAAAAAAAATCAGAAGATAAAACAAGCTGAAAACTTCAGAAAACTTCTCCTTTTTACCCTCAAGGATGTTAGAGTTCTTCTAATTAAACTGGCTGACCGGCTACATAATATGAGAACTATTTCTTTTATGGAAGCTGAAAAACAGATCCTAATAGCTCAAGAAACCTTGGAGATTTACGCACCCTTAGCTAATCGATTCGGACTTTCAGTGTTAAAAAGTGAGCTGGAAAATATCTCATTCAAAATTATAAATCCTGAAGAGTATAGATTGATTGATAATATCATCAAAGAGAAAAGTATTAGTAGAGATAACTATATAAAAAATGTTATCAAATTTACAGTAGGAGAATTAGCTAACTATAAACTTGATTTCGAGATTCAAGGAAGAAGCAAAGATTATTACTCCATCTATCTAAAACATCTAAAAAAGAGTGTTTCTTACGAAGAGATCTATGATTTAATAGCAATTAGGATTATAACTTCTTCTATCGAGTTGTGTTATAGAATATTAGGAATAATCCACTCCTTATATCAACCTATAAACAATAGATTTAAAGATTATATCTCCAATCCTAAGGATAATAATTATCAATCTTTGCATACTTTAGTCCTCGGACCCGATGCTAAGAAAATTGAGTTTCAAATCAGAACAGAGGATATGCATCTTATTGCAGAGGAAGGAATTGCTGCTCATTGGAAATATAAGGATGATAATATTAATTTAGAGCATAACTATGTTGAACAAATCAATAAGATTCGTAACTTCATTACTCTATCGAACTTAGAAGAAGATTTCATTGAATCCTTTAAAAGTAATTTTTTAAATGATGAGATAATAGTTATTACTCCACACGGAGATTATATTAAACTTCCCAAAGATTCAACAACCATTGATTTTGCTTTCGCTTTGCATACAGAAATTGGGCTAAGATGCACCGGAGCCAGAGTTAATTCTGTATTTGTTCCACTTAGAACTACTCTCAAGAATGGAGACATTGTTTCTATTATCACTTCTCCCAAAGCTACACCAAGTTATGACTGCTTGAGAATAGTTAAAACAGCAAAGGCTAAAGCAAGTATTAAATCATTTTTCAAGAAAAAATTACTTGCTGATGCTATTGTTCTTGGTAAAGAAATCTTTGATAAGAGAATAAGAAAAAGCCCATATAGAATTAAACATGAATTAGATATCCTCGAGATAGCCCAGCATTTCAAAATATCTAATATTCAAGATTTTTATGCAAACATTGGAAGAGGTAAGTTAGATTTTTCTAATATCTTAAGTTACCTAAACTCCAAATCTGAGCCAGAGCTTATTGATCTTGCTTCTAATGAAATTGAAGAAGTAGATAAAAGTTATCTCCAAGATACAATCTATCTTGATGATATAAATAACTTAATGGTTAACTTTGCCAAGTGCTGTAATCCTAAACCTGGAGATGATATATTAGGATATGTTACCCGTGGAAGAGGTATTACAATTCATAAACAAGATTGCCATAATAAAAACTTTCTAAAAATTAAAGAAAATGAAAATTTTAGGATTTTTAAAATATCATGGGATAAAGAAACTGTTGTCAGAAAACCTAAAAAAATCGAAATATCAGGTTACTACAACAAGTTAATCTTCTTCGAAATCGTGCAGATAATAAATAACTATAATATCGATATCAAGGAAAATAGTTTCACTACTAAAGGGGAATTATTCCAATATGTGCTTTTTTTTGATAGTAATCACTTCAAAAATATGAAAATGCTACTTCAAAGCTTAAAAAGAATTGAGGGGGTTAATAAAGTTAAATATTGGGAGAACAGCTATAAATATTAGCGGTAAGGATGCTTCATTTGATGCCGGAAAACCACAATCCCACCGATAATCGCAACTATAATAATCGATGCTATTGTTACAGCAACTAGAGGATGAACAAAGCCTGTATAAAAGGTCGATATATTCCAGCCTTTATCTACTGACTGCTTTTCCCATTTTTTCTTATCTACTAAACCTGGATCACTACCTGGTTCAGAAGTGTAAGTACTTTGGTAGGAAATATATTGCTCACCTCGTGATTCAAAGGTCTCAACAAAAAAATACTCAACTATAAAGTAAACTATATAAGTACCGAACAATGCTAGTAAGGCATAAACAATCCAACTTAAAATTTTCTTATAATAAAACCAGTTATTATTTTCATTAAGCATTAATTCTCCAATATTTTTGATACATCATTTATAATTGAGTTTATCATTATTATGTACTCATCTCCAATTCCTGAATAATTAACTAAACCTTCACTTAGTTTCACCCCACATAATTCGGTATTCATATTTCTTAATTCAGCTCTTAGATTCCTAAAGTTGCTATAAGCCCTATTAGTGTTTAAGTTAAGCATATACTTCTTCACTGAATCATTTACTGAAGAGAACTTTGCAATCTCATGAGTATGACCGTTATCCCTTCTCTTTGGCACTATCCCACTTCCAACTTTATATGTCCATTGTCCATATAAATTATTTGCCTCCAGAGCAAATCCGGATGTACCCCAACCTGACTCAATTGCAGCCTGAGTGATAGCCAAATCCACCGGCACTATATCTACTCTGTGAAGTAATTCATCCCAGTCAACATCTTGATAAGTTTCGGATATATCCATTAAATAAACTTTCTCTATGTTATTAATAAAATTAAAGTCATCTTTTGTCAAATCATTTTTTTTGCTTAATTCTTCAATTCTAATTCTGTTTAATAAAACTTCGTCATTTTCAGTCTTAATAATTAAAGACATAAAATCTATAAACATTTTCTTTCTTTTTGTTATAGACCTAATCTTAGAAAAATCATATATCTTATTCGCATAATAACGCCCAGTTTCATAATCATACCTAATATAATCCTTATCAGCTATTATGCCAAATAAAAAGCCTGGTAAAATAAGAGCAATTGCAAGGAGAAAGTAAAGCTTTCTTTGTAGTTTAGAAATATACTCTTTCATAATACTTCTGCGTTATTGGAATATTTTGTTGGTTTTCAATCACTTCTTCTTTCACAAGCTTCCAATTTTTTGGATTAATTTCTGGGAAAAACACATCACCTTCGACTTCAAGAGAAATTTCACTAATAATTAAGGTTTGAGCAAGAGTTAAAAACAATTCAAAGACTGTTTTCCCGCCTATAACAAAGAACTTCTCTTGAGGTTTAGCTATCAATTCAAACATTATCTCCCCAAAACTGTGCATAACAAAAGCACCCTCTAGCACGAGATTTCTATCAGACGTGAGAATATAATTTTTCCTATTGGGCAGTAGTTTACCTATTGATTCATAAGTTCTTTTACCCACAATTATATTATGAGAGCTTGTAATCTGTTTGAAGCTTTCCAGCTCTTCCGGAATATGCCAAGGCATCTGATTATCTTTTCCAATAACCCCATTTTTAGCCATTGCTACGATTATCGTTACGTTACTTTTCATTACTAACCTCAGTTTTTTTAGTTTTCTTGGAATCCGCACTTACAATAATACTAGTCATAAAATCATCATATTTTGAGTTTATAGCAAGCTCACCTATACTATTCAAAATCTCAATCATATTACGGAAAACTAACATTAAAAAATACTGTCGTTTCTTATTCTTAGTATCAATATACTGAATTATAACATATCTTTTTTTACTCTTACTCATACTGATTTTTGTTATTCCGGCAAAAGGAATTTCTCGCTTTATTCCGATCAATGATTTTACGATTAAGGCATCTTCCGTCAGAATTAACTTGTGGATATTAAACAAATTCTGCAAAATAGTATTAAGTCCTGCGAAAAAGATAATGATCGGAATGAACTTAGCTATCATGGTTGCATCAGGAGAAGTTGCAACCTTAGTAATTAGATAATACACTGCATAGCAGCAAACTAAAAATGCGAATACTAGTATCGTAATTCTAGTAGATAAACTGAAACGATAAGCACGGGGTAATCCCTTCTTTTGATTAATATTGATCAATTCTTCCGGATCAAACAACTTTTCCTTAGTCATTATCTACCTCAATCTTTAGTTTCAAAAATTTATTTATATTATCAAATATCTTTAGATTCCCCTGATAAGAACCTAAATCTTCTCTTCTGCCATAACCATGGAAATCACTGCCACCTGTGCATATCAGATTCATATCTCTGCAAATAGCTTCTAATTTATTAACTTGGGAGGGTGAATGGTCATAGTAATAGGTCTCAATCCCATCAATTCCGGCCTTTTTAAAGTAGTGAATATCCTCAAGGTTGATTGATTTATAAGGATGGGCAAGAATAGCAAATCCCCCTGCACTATGAATAGCATCTATTACTTTTTGTGGACTTACATCTAACTTCGGCACATAGGCAAATCCTTGATCCCCAATGTATCTATCAAAAGCTTGCTGTTGATGAGTAATCAATCCCTTATTCATCAAGGCCTGAGCTATGTGTGGCCTACCCACAATATTCTCATTTCCAACTAGTTCTTGAACATCGGAATACTCAATATCTATCTTGTTCTCTTGAAGAAGAGTAATAATCTTTTCAGCTCTAATGATTCTTGAGTTTTTGATTTGATTTAAGAGAGTTACTAGTATCTTATTAGAATAATCAATATCATAGCCTAAAATATGAACTTCTCTCCCTGCAAATCGACAAGATACCTCAGTACCTTTGATTACCCGCATCTCTTTATAGAAGTCTGGAGTAAAATCTTGAAAGGCATCAACAGTATCATGGTCGGTAATAGCAATTGCTTTAAAGCCCTTTTGATAATAGCCTTCTAGTACATCAGCTAAAGAATAAGTTCCATCAGAGGCTCTTGTATGAATATGCAAATCTATATAATTATTCATGACTATACTTTTTCCTCTCTATGAGAATGTGTTTTAATCTTGAAATAATCATATCAATAGCAATTCTGTTATGCCCTCCCTCAGGAACAATAATATCAGCAAACCTCTTTGTTGGTTCAACAAACCTGATATGCATGGGACGTACCATAGCTCTATATCTTTGGATGATAGACTCTAAAGACCTGCCTCTTTCAGCCATATCGCGCTCTATTCTTCTTAAAATTCTAATATCTGAATCAGTATCAACATATATTTTAATATCAAGTAACTTTCTTAACTCTTCATTTTCGAAGATGAGAATACCTTCAATCACAATAATAGAATTAGGATAAACTTTTGTAGTTTCTTCTAATCTGCTGTGGGTCTTAAAGTCATAGATCGGTTGATTTACCGGTACAGAGTCTTTCAAAGCTCTTAAATGATTAATTAGTAATTCGCTATCTATGGCACTTGGGTGGTCATAGTTTATTGCGTTACGTTGCTCAAAGTTTAAATCAGAAAAGTTTTTATAATAAGCATCCTGTGGTATTACAGTAATGTGATCAACTATGCTCTCTTGGATAGCTTTTGTTACACAAGTCTTTCCAGAACCTGTACCACCTGCTATTCCTATAATTATTGGGTTCATATTTCTCCTTAAGATTTCCATTTATATTTCATTATAGCTCCTCTTAATGAGAAAATTAAGAAGATCCAGACATAAACTAAAGTAAAAATAAAATAGTAGATAATATACCTACTCTGTTTGATTTTAATACAAAAAAAACTCATCATTATCAGTTCAGAAAATACTCTTATTCCTAACATTATTAAGAATAACTTTAAAAATGTCAAGTTAAAAACTAACCAGCCGGAAAAGACGATAAAATAGATATAATAAAAGAATACTAAAACGCAGAATAATTTTAAAGCTAATGGGAAGTATTTGAATTTCGAAGCTCTTCTAGTATCCAAATTTACATGAGACTCTAAGCTCTCTTTTTCCATGGTAGTTACAGAAGCATCAGGGGTGAATAGATATTTTTTTTTTCGGAGATGCACCCAGAGATTGAAGAGTTGTAAGTCATCATCTCCTGATTTAATATTTTTATATCTACCGAAACCATTAGCTTTTATGAAACAACTTTTCCGATATGACATATTTGAGGCTGAGGCTGTGATGGCTGTTCCGTTCCCTAGTCCACTAGCAGCGATGACTCTATAAAGAATTGCTTCAAGTGTTTTTAATCTGTTAAAAAGGTTATTCTTAGTGAATTTGACATGCGTATAAGCTAAAACATAGTCTGTATCATCATCATAGGCTTTAGAGAAAGTCTCTACCCATTTTGGATTAACGATACAGTCTGAATCTGTAAAAAGTAAGATGTCATATTGGGCATGTTCTATTCCTTTAGCAATGGCATATTTTTTCCCATTACGTTTACCTTTATCTTCTAGCTGTAATAATTTAATATTAAGTTGAGATGATGTTTGATATTTATTAATAAGCTCATTGGTATTGTCAAAAGAGCGATCATCAACTATGATAACTTCAAATAAATCTTTAGGGTAAGTCTGATTCTCTAAGGATTCAAGGAGGTTGCAGACATTGCTCTCTTCATTTCTAGCTGCGACAATTACCGATATTTTCTTAAGTTTATCAGAGGTAATTCTGCTTTTAGGAACAATTCTGATAAGTCCTATGATTAAGAACCAGATAGCAAAAACATATAAAACACTGATTATTATAAAACTAATTGATAACATTAAAAATCTTTTTTATTATTAATCCGATTGATGATTTTTGATTTGGTGTCAGTGATTAATTTGGCTAATTCAGGCATCTCTTGTTTAATAGCTTCCATGGTTAGTTCTTTTTCTTCTTTTGCGACGGTATCAGTAAAATCTATTTCTAAGCTTAAATCTCTTTGGAAAAACTGGGTTAAATAATTGGTTATTTTCTCTTTATTTTTTGTTAGAATCTCGGTAGTCATCTTCTTTTCAGTTGCAACTTTAATGAATCTGTTTGAGACACTTGAGATGGTAACATAGTTTAACATGCTGGCTAAGATACTATCTTTTTTAGCAATAAGTTTTATTAATTTATCCCAGTTTGCATTTACAGTATCAATATCGAATTTTTCACTTGCTTTAATAGCTGGCTTGAGAGGAGCTTCTGTTTGAGCTTCTTTATCTTGAGGAGGACTGGCAAGAGGTTGAGGTTTTAACTCTGCTTCTAGTCTATCTCTTAGGTTAGTAGGAGAGGGTTGAGGCTGAGATTGAGGTTGAGATTGAGGTTGAGATTGAGGTTGAGATTGAGGTTGAGATTGAGGCTGAGGTGAAATAGGTGCTTCAATCTTAGTTCTATGAGTTGTAAGCTCCGCACGATTGGTATTTTGCACAATTATTGGTTGGATTGGATTATTGATTGATTCAATATCTACTAAATCTTTTATTTTGGATAGTTTGATAAGTACAATTTCTAAGAGAATGGCTGGATTATCTCCCATCTTCATATCAACTTTTGTTTTCATTAAGATTGAGATTATATAGAGTAAATCATGATCATCCAGCTTGGCAGCCACTGCCTTAATTGCTTGCAATTGAGCCTTAGATATCTCCCCGGTATCAACATCATAGAAGGATAAGAGACAGAGTCTAAGATAATCTAAGAAGCCATTAACAATCTCAATAATATCATTCCCCATTTCAATGATTGAATGCAGATTCTTAATTACTTCAGCAGAGTTACCGCTATTTATTGAATTAAGAATACGCTCATAAACCTCGAAAGGAAGAATCCCAAAAACTTCTCTAACAATATCTTCACCTATAACATCTGCTCCTGTGGAAATAACTTGGTCCATTAGAGACAAGGCATCCCTCATACCTCCATCAGCTTTCTTCGCAATTTGAAAAAGAGCTTCTTCTTCATAATTAAGTTTCTCTTGTTGGCAGATGTTTTTCAAGTTTTTAACTATCAAATCAATAGGAATTCTTTTAAAGTCAAAGCGTTGGCATCTGGAAATGATAGTAGGAATAACCTTATGGGGTTCAGTAGTTGCAAAGATAAATATTACATTATCAGGAGGTTCTTCTAAGGTCTTTAAGAGCGCATTGAAAGCATTTTTAGATAGCATGTGAACTTCATCGATGATATATATTTTGTATTTACCTGAATTAGTGGTATAGAGTAGATCCTTTTGTAATTCGCGGATATCATCAACGCCTGTGTTGGAAGCACCATCTATCTCGACTACATCAGAAGAAGTACCGTTAGTGATTTCCAAGCAAGTGGAACATTGATTACATGGATGCCCCTTCTCTCCCACTTCACAGTTTAGACTTTTTGCTAAAATTCTAGCCATTGATGTTTTACCAACACCCCGTGGACCTGTGAAAAGGTAAGCGTGAGCAATTCTATCTTGTTCTAAAGCATTGATTAATATTTTAGTAACATGATCCTGGGCATAGACGTCTGCAAAAGTTTGGGGTCTGTATTTTCTGGCTAATACAATATATGACATTTGAACCTCATATCATTTTTTTATTAGTGATAACTCTAAAATCATCATGTCTTAGAGTTATTCCCATTTTATCAAACAACTCTAAAAAGTAAAGAGCAATTTTTCGGTTTTTATCAATCAGGTCTCTAAATTCTGCAATTCTAAACTCTTGCTCTCCAAATTTTTCTTTCATCATAGAGAGAAGTTTTTCTAAAGTTGCTTTGCTTAAATAGCAACCATCGTAAAAAATAATTTGATTTGTTTCTATGAGAGAATTCAAAACAGAGTTAAGCTCTTGATTTTTTAAAGAGTATTTGTTTTTATATATCTCTTTAGTATGATTTTCAGGAATATCAAGCTCAGCTGAATTAATATCTTGAAGAATTGATTGTTGGATATCTTTCAAGGCTTGATTTGATCCTGGGTCATGGTCAAATAATAGATATGTTTCGTCAATAATCTTTAAACTTTGACTTTGGACCATATTATCCAAAATGATTTTAAGGCTACTTTTAGTTAATTTCTTTTGAGTAGAAATCATATACTTTGCTATTTCGCTAACAGATAAGCCCTGGTGTGAAAGCGAGTTATTAACAAAGTGATGTTTAATAATCTTTAATATTTCTTTATGAATTTCAGTCAGATCCTGCATAAGAATATAAAGCTGGCTCATATCTTGATTAATAATAGCGATCTCATTGCTTATAGATTGAGCTATTGTCTGTATAGTTTCTTCTGAGAAATTAAGTTTATAACTGAGTTCTTTGCTATCAACTATATCAATACTTTTTTCAATCTCATTAAGTAAAACATATTTAAGCTCTTTGGAGGCAAGTTTATCCAGTTTATCAAGCAATTCTTTTGGTCTTTTTCTGTGTTTTAGTGGGTAGGCATCAATAATTGAACCTCCCCCAATGGTATAATCATTTGATGTATCGCGAAGAATATATTTATCATTATAGTAGAAGAAACCTGGGTTATCGAGAGTAATTTGGATCATAGCTTGTTGATTTGCTTCTAACTCATCGCAGTCAATTAGATGAATTTTGGCTTTACTTTTAAAAGTTCCGCAAAGAAAAATAACAGTTGTCCATAGTTTAAGCTTTTTATTAGAATAATTCTCCAATACGCAGTCTATCATATTATTAGATTCTCTAAGATGATTAGTAATCAGCATTCCTCTCTGGAACTCACCTCTTTTCATGCCTACAATGTTTAAGGAAGCTCTATCACCTGCTTTTACTTCATCTACTTCTTGATGAAACTTTTGCATTCCTCTAATCCGAAGGCTTCTATTTATGGGGAGGACAGTAACATTGTTGTCTTTTCTTAACATCCCACTAAGAACTGAACCATTAACAATAGTACCATGCCCTTCAGATGTGAATATTCTATCAATATACATTCGAAAAATAACACCAAGTTCACGTTCGTCTGTCTTATCTATTTGAGAGATGACTTCTTTTTTTACTTCAGCTAGTCCAATACCTGTTCTATTTGAGACTTTGATGATGGAGCAATTTTCTAGAAAAGTACCTTCAACAAACTCTTCAATTTCTGAGATGGCTAATTCTAATAAATCTTCATCTACCAGGTCAGTCTTAGTTAGTACAATAAAACCTGATTTAATTTGAAGTAACTGCATAATCTTGACATGTTCGATTGTTTGGGGCATAATACCACTATCAGCTGCGATAACCAGCATCACAAAATCTATTCCGGAAGCACCTGCTATCATTGTATTAACGAAATCTTTATGACCAGGAACATCAATAATCCCAACTTGGTGATTATCATCAAACTTGATATGAGTAAAGCCTAAGTGAATCGTTATACCGCGCGTCTGTTCTTCTTTATGGGTATCACAGTCAAATCCTGTTAAAGCTCTGATTAAAGAAGTTTTACCATGATCGACATGACCTGCAGTTCCGAGAATTAAATGTTTCATAGGCTTAGGTATAGTTTATTTATCTCATTTGAGATATAATTAAAATCATCTTGGTAAATTGCCATAAGATCAATATTGAGTTTTCCTTGAGTGAGATAAGCAACTATAGGCCTAGGTAAGTCTAATAATCGCAAATAAGCTTGAGCATTTTTATCATCCGCTTCAGTGATTTGGAGGGCAAAGGAGTCTAGGGTAACCCCTGGCATAGAGCCTCCACCTGTCCTGACTTTTGTTTCTGTAACTCTATGTTTAATGTCTTTATCTATTAAAGATTCAAGTTTGTAAGCTTTCTCTTCTAGTTCTTCTTTTGTCTGTTGAAGCATCTTAAAGAAGGGTATCTCATTACAGCCTTGTTCAAAATCAAGATAGTTTTTAAGAGTATAATATAGGACAGAATCTGTTAATTTCCCAACACGCAAAATGCGATATAGTGGGTTTTTCTTTAATCTGTCAATATACTCTTTTTTTCCAACAATTAAGCCGGCTTGAGTAGCCCCGAGTAGTTTATCCCCACTGAAACTTACTAAATCTACCCCCAGATCGATGACCTCTTTCACAGAATGGTCCCATGGGATATCGATCTGATTAAGTTTCTGAATTAAACCAGAACCTAAATCATAATAGGAAATGAGAAAATTATCTTTTGCTAGAGGGATTAAGTCGGCAATATCAGCTTCTTCAGTAAAGCCAACTATTTGAAAATTGGATTGATGAACCTTCATAATCATTGAAGTGTAATCTGTAATATTATTATCATAATCTGATAATTTAGTTTTATTTGTTGTTCCTACTTCTTTTAGGTTTGCTCCACTTAATCTCATAATATCAGGGACTCTGAATGAACCACCAATCTCAACTAACTCTCCTCTTGACACTAAAACTTCACACTTGTGGGCGAATTCATTGAGGATTAAATAGACAGCACTAGCATTATTATTAACAACCAAAGCAGATTCAGCATTTGTAAGATTACATAGAAGCTGAGTAAGATATTCTCCCCTCTTGCCTCTCTTTCCTGTATTTAAATCAAACTCTACGTTCACATAATTTGTCATTAAATGTGTAACCTGTTCCATAACCTTTTTACTTAGAACTGCCCGTCCTAAATTTGTATGAAGTAAGGTTCCAGTCCCATTAATTAGCGCTTTTAATTCTACTGATTGATATTTATGCAATTCTTTCACAAGTTCTTGATAAACCTCTTCTCGGGTAAACACCGCCCCTTCATTAATCTTATTTCTAAGATTAGTTAATGATTCGGAGAGAATACCTTTTACTCTTTCTCTTCCTAGCTGAGAAATCTCTTCCTTAAATTCATTACTGTTTAATAATGAGTTTATTGAAGGTAGCATAGAATAATCTTTCATAGAATTAAGTCCTTTTTCTTTTTTTAAACACCCCGTCTGCTTCGCATCCACCCCTCTTTAGCATCGCTTGGCCATTAAGAGGGAAATGAAGTAGTCTGCTTGGCATCTATTCTTCATTCTGTGTCAATTTGAAAAGATGAGTCGGATTGCTCCGACTCAAAAATGGCTGAGAGGGCAGGAATCGAACCTGCCAAAGACGGTTTTATCCGCCTCTTATCGGTTTTGAAGACCGACTGAACCACCAGATCCATCCTCCCGTTAATTTATCTTATTAATAAGTATCTTTTTTAGTAGGCTGAACAGCACTAAGTGTTTCGTAATGCATACCCGGGATAATATTAACAGCATGAACAGGGCATACATCATCACAGTTTCCGCACTTGATACAGTCAAGTTGGTGGATGGTATATTTATCTTCTCTGTTGCCTGTAATACAATTCACAGGGCATTTTCTAGCACAAAGTGAACAACCGATACATTTACTCTTATCAATATCGAAGTGAATAAGTGAAGTACAAACTTTAGCAGGACAGCTCTTATTTTTAATATGAGCATCGTACTCTTCTCTGAAGTATCTAATTGTACTTAGGACAGGATTTGGAGCAGTTTGACCTAGACCACATAATGAGGCTTTTTTAATATCATTACCTAATCTAATTAACTCTTCAATATCTCCCTCTTTACCCTTTCCACTGGTGATATTTTCCATGATACCATACATCTGTTTTAAACCTAAACGGCATGGGAAACATTTTCCGCATGATTCTTCAACAGAGAAATCAAGGAAGAATTTCGCAACATTAACCATACAATTGGTGTCATTCATAACGATAACACCACCTGAACCCATCATTGCACCTTTTTCTAACAATGATTCATAGGTTATTGGTGTGTCTAAGTCTTTTTCAGTAAGACATCCACCTGAAGGTCCGCCAAGTTGAACAGCTTTAAATTTTCTGCCATTAGTGATACCACCACCAACTTCAAAAATTAAGTCTCTAAGGGTAATTCCCATTGGTACTTCAACAAGGCCTGTATTTTTTACATCACCAGTTAAAGCAAAAACTTTTGTACCTTTAGATTTTCCCACACCCATTGAAGCGAACCATTCAGCACCTTTGTTATAGATAGATGTTAGGTTAGCTAAAGTCTCAACGTTGTTAACAACTGTTGGTTTGTCCCATAAACCTCTTTCGGCTGGGAATGGTGGTTTTGGAGTTGGTTGCCCTCTCATTCCTTCAATAGAATGAATAAGTGCAGTCTCTTCACCACAAACAAAAGCACCGGCTCCTGTTCTAACTTCTGCATCAAAGGAGAAAGCACTACCGAAGATATTATCTCCAAGTAATCCGACTTCTCTCATCTGCTCCATAGCTAACTTAATTCTCTTGATAGCGAGAGGATATTCTGCTCTAATATAGAAATAACCTCTGCTGGCACCAATAGCGTAAGCTGCTATCATCATACCTTCGATAACTCTATATGGGTCACCTTCGAGAAGTGATCTATCCATAAAGGCACCTGGGTCACCTTCGTCAGCATTACAGATAATATATTTTTGATCTGCTTTATTATTAAAACCAAATTGCCATTTGAGACCGGTAGGGAATCCTCCACCACCACGTCCTCTAAGACCTGAATCTTTAACGACATCAATAGTTTCTTGTTGGCTCATTTCTGAAAGAACTTTGCCAATAGCTTCAAATCCACCGGTAGCAATATATTCATCCATTGATTCAGGATCAATATGTCCACAATTTTCTAAAGCAACTTTAACTTGCTTTTGGTAAAAAGGAATCTCTTTCTTGGTAGCTTTGAGTTTATCATCTTCAGTAACCATCAAACGTTGAACAGGTCTTCCTTTTAAGAAGTGTTCAGTTACAATCTCTTCAACATCATCAACAGTAACTTTTTGATAGAATACACCTTCAGGATAAACCATCATTACCGGACCAAAATCACATGGTCCCATGCAGCCTGTTTCAATAATATTAACTTCTGAACGTAAATCGTTTGCTTCTAATAATTCAATAAATTTATTCTTAATTTTTAATGATCCGGCAGATACACAACCGGAACCACAACATATCAGTAAATCAATTCTTTTCATCTCTACCTCGTTAGTCTCTGCTTATAATATAATCATTAACAGGTTGTCCGTTAACTATATGTTCGGAAACAACTCTTTTTACTTTTTCTGAGTTCATATTTCCATAAGTAATAGTCTCTTTTCCTTCTTCAATAATATCAACAACAGGTTCCATGGAAGAAAGACCTTTTTCACCTGTTTGACTTACTACAACATCAACTATCTGTCGTGTAGCTATTTCATCTAAGAAAGTTTTCATTACTTCTCTGGCTCCCATTGCGATACCAGATGTTCCCATGCCAACAACTATTTTAAATCTACTGCCTGCGTTTCTAAGCTTCATATCTTGCTGAGCTTTCTCGCGTATTTTTCTGAGGTCAGCTAATGTTTTCATCAGATTTCTCCCATTTTTGTATTTTTTATTCCATTATTAACATCTTCCATAATATATTGAATTACATCCGGATAAGTAAGAGGTATGTCTCCCAACTCTTCTTTCAAAACTCTGGTATCAAACTCATATTCAAAAACTTCATCTCGCGTATTATGAGTAATCTTTAAATAAAAATCTGTCTCCGCATGTCCTATCAATGAACCGATAATGGTATCTGCTAAAGATCCTACCGGCATTCTGTCGATATGACTCTTTTTAAATATTGCTTCTAAATCTGTTCCTTTGCCTAATTTACTAGTAACATGAAAGCTACCTTCGCATAATTCTGCATTTTGCATAAACAAGGGAATCCCTAATCCGACCTTCTTCTCTCGTGATTCTTTTGAGGTATAGAAAGGGTTTAAAGCGTTATTAAGAGTATCAGCATCCATCCCACTACCATTATCTTCTATTTTAAACTTCAATACATCTTTTTTTTCATCAGCATCTATTGATATTTTTATTAAAGAAGCTCCTGCACGTGTAGAGTTCTCGATTATATCTAATAAATGAAGCGATAAATCTTGCATAAATTTTTAATGATATTGGTTAAGAATGTCGACGACTTGTGCTTTAGTTTCGATTCTACCGTAAGTCTCTTCACCAATCACAAAGACAGGAGCTAAAGAACATGCTCCCACGCATCTAACAGCACTAAGAGTGAATTGACCATCTTTTGTAGTTTCTCCCATCTCAATACCTAATTCTTCACTAATCATTTGAATAATTCTCGGAGCACCTTTTACGTAACATGCTGTCCCGGTGCAAACATTGATTACATATTTTCCTCTTGGTTTCATCGAGAAAAAGTTGTAGAATGTTACTACACCATAAATCTTATTTAGGGGCACATCTAGCTCACTAGAAATAAACTGTTGTACCTCAATTGGCAAGTAACCAAAAATTGCTTGAGCTTCCCTCAAAACTTCAATCAAAGGGTTTCGGATTTTTTTCTTTTCAGAAATTATCTCTTTCAACTCTTTGTACATTTGGTTGTCGTAATTAGCTATTTGCGACATTTTTCCTCCAATATTATATATTTTTTTTATTGAAATTCATCCATTTTTTTTTAAAAATATCAATATCATATTTTAAGTCAATCAATATTTTCTTTTAACTTTATCATTGATAATACACAAGGAACAAAGCCTTTATTAATAATAGATTAAGGATATTATTTCTTGTTAAGAATTATTTTTCTGAATCTCTCAGTTTAGTCAACTATCTTTTTAAAAATCTTTGTTTGTAATTTATTAATACCTTTTTTTTCTGTCCCTTCACTTACTTGATAGGGTCCACTTTTTTAATATTCATCTCGGTTTAAAAAAACTAGTCCAATAACAACTGCACTCTATTATGGACATTACTGACATCATTCGGGATATAAGTCTAGAGATTCATCGAGATAGGTCCAAGACAGACCCAAGCATCTCCAGTAAGAGAATCATATCCATCTTTCCCGCTCCAGAGTTTCGAAATCCTTGTAGATACAAGAATTAAGCCTCTTCTGTCGGACGGTGGACATCCTGTCCGCCCCCAAGCTATAAGCTTGGAAAGAAACTAGCTCCAGAGGAGCGGCACCTTTGTAGATAGGAGATACCAACTTCTTTCACCATCGAATAGTTAGATTACGCGAATAATTCCATTACAGGAATATTTATTGCATAAATCTTATATAGTAAGATATATAATAATTAAGATAGATAAATTTAAAAAAATAGGATGGATTTAATGAAAAAGCTACTTTTTACGTTTTTTGTGTTAACTTGTATCATTTCTTCGAATGCCCTGATTATTGAAACTGGAAGTTTACGAGACTTTCTCTACGGGCAAGATAGCTCTTTTGAATATGATGATTATGTTTCTCATGTTTCAGAAGGTATTGCCGCACCAAACTACAATTACTATGCACCTTTCGATCCTCAAACAAACGGCTTTGGGGACTTCATCATCCCAAACACCAGTCAATTAGATGCTTGGACTGATATTTCCGCTGAGTTTTTAGCCGGGAACTGGGAAAGTGCAGAAAATTTAATCGCTTTGAATGGTTTCCCTTATCAAGTTGTTCAATTTAATGACACAGATTATGACAGAACATATTACATGCTACGCGAGACTCTCAATGATGATTTTGATGCCAACATAGCTTCTGATCCAGATGATGATGTTACCGGTTCATTTGATTATGGGTGGGGATTATATATCTACAACCCTGATGCTCAAAACCCTATAATAGTAACTGTTCCACATCCAACTGATGATTTTCCTACTATTGTAACAGGATACCACACCTTTGTTAAATGGGACTCTGCCTTTTTGATGGTTTCAGGTGCAGGAAGAGAAGTTAAATGGACTAATGTTCCTCCCTATTGGAATTCAAAATCAATTAGTGATCCAACTCGTAATTTAAATCACCCTTTCAACAGAAGTTACCATGCCTTTGCTGATTATATTAGACTTGAATATGGTAGATTAGAGCTTTCTGCCCAGATGCATAGTTATGATTGGAATGACAGGCATCAAGGTTATGCTAATACTCAGATTTCCGCTGGAGCTCCAAGAAGTAATCCAAACTTACCGATTTGGGATCACTCCAACAATGGTCAGGATTTACTTCATTGGTCAGATGAAATTATTTTTCCAGCCAACACTTTTGGGATTCATGCCGAAGTTGATAGAAATGAATATTATGCAATATATAATAATGTTCATGATTTATATTATGATAATAATCCTGATACTCCCATTAATACAAATGTTAACTTATGGGGATATAGTGAAAATAGACAGATGCAATATACTTTATCTGGAACCACCGATTATGATGTCATTGACCCCTTCTTCCATATAGAAACTGATGAGCTTCCCAATGTTTATGATCAAACAATTGCTAACTATTGGTGGTTTTATGGATATGACCCAACAACAGCCAAGTTTGTACCTGAAAATATTTACACCATGACAGAAAACTTCTACACTTATTGGATTGATAGAATTGCAGAAAACTTAGATAGCTTCCTTGGTATTACCAATGATTCACCTGCTCCGCCTATGCCTACCAATCTTCAACCAGTAGCAGGGAATTATAATGATATATTGTTAAGCTGGGACCCAGTTTCAGACCATAATTTTGAATCTTATCAAGTCTTATATTCTACTGAACCAATTACCGGTTTGAATTTTGAAATTTTTGATAGAACAAATAATCAACTTTTAGCTGATCAAAAGACAAGTCAGATCAATGTTACCGGGTTAACACCAGACACTGATTACTACTTCCAAATCAGAGCTAAAGATTATTCTGGCAACTATTCAGGTACTCATGACCAAATTACTGCTTATACCACTCCATTCAAAGTTAATAGTATTATTGCAAAAGCAGATGACCCTTATATTCAGATTGAATGGAAAACTACTAATGAATCAAATCTAATGTCTTATCAAGTTATGAGAAGAGATTTAGGTAGCCAAGACTGGTCTATAGTTTCAGATGCTATTCCTGCTAATAATTCTGCATCTTTAAATACCTATACTTGGTATGATGAAAATGGTCAATATGGAGCATATTATCAATATAAACTAGAGATTACCGGCTTAGGTGGAAACACCTATCAACACGATGTTGTTGTTGATGCTCATCTATCGGATTTTATAACTCTCATTGCTTCAAATGATGATGGTTCTGTATCTGATCAAGTAGTCTTCGGTGTAAACAAAGATGCTTCTGATGGATATGAAAGTAAATACGACCAGGTTACTTCTACCTCAGGAAGTGGAACTTATGTATTAGCTGCTTTTTATGAACAATACTATAATTCAGCCTATAGATATTTAGAAAAGAATATTTATGGTGATACTGACTTGAATCAAAATTACAAGTCTTATGTCCTTCAAGTAAAAAGTTCACTTCTTAATCAACAACTTAAAATTTCTTTAGCAGATTTTGCCCAAGATAGATTTTCTAGAAAAGTCTGGCTTAAAGAATCAAATAGTAATTATATTGATTTAACTGAAGAACCTTTATACTTCACAGTATCAAACTCAAACTTCAAATCTTTCAATCTATATTATGGTAATATCAACCCAACATTAACTATTGCCAGTACTCCTGCATTCAAGATTCATCATCCAAATGACATCATTAATCTTCAATGGTCTTATCAAAATAATGAGATGTTAGATCATTATAGATTAGATTTAATTTCTGCAACAGATTCCTTAAACATTGCTGATGACCTTGCTCCAAACACCTACTTCTTCCCTTGGTTAGTTCCTTTTGGAAGTAGAATTGAAGATGCTAAATTAGTGATTACTGCTTTTGCCAATGATGGAGAAGTTAGAAGATTTGAATCAAGTTGGACAATGGGTATTTTACCTACTGAGATGACTTATAACTTTGATGCCGGCTGGCAAATGGTATCTCATGTCTGGGAAGCTGATGCTCCAACAGCTATTAACCTTTTTGGCCCTGGAACTGCTCTTTACCAACACATGCCAAATCAAGCTTATGAACCAACTTTATTCTACAATTTTGGCACCGGTTACTGGGCGAATTTACCTGAATCATTCGAATCTGTTAATAGTGGAGATATCTATAACAATCAAGTTACTGTTGATATTCATCAAGGTTGGAATCTCTTAGGGAATCCTTATCCATCTGAATTAGATCTCTCTTCCTTGATTTTTAATGTCGATGGCACAGATTATACTATTGGAGAGATGATAACCTATAACTATGTTTCTCGTGGTATCTATACCCATGGAGAGAATGGTTATGAACTTACTGATAAAGTAGCAGGTATGGAAGCATATTTCCTCCATTGTTCTCTTGGTGACTTCAATGTTGTTACCTTGACTTATACACCTTATAGACATCATTATGGTTTAACACTCTTACCTGTTGAGTGGTCTGCTAAAATAATCGCTGAAGCTAATAACGATAAAGATCACTTTATGGTCGGTATTTCTGACTATGCTACTGATGATTTAGAAGCTACTTTAGACTTACCAAAAGCTCCAAACAAACCTTATGATGGCATTGATATCTATACAAACTATCCTTCAACTCCAGATTTGATTGTTCCTAATGGACATCAAGACATTAAAGCATGGATTAGCGAAGAGGAAGTTAAAGAGTGGAACTTCATTGTTAATGCTAGAACTTTAGAGCCAATTACCCTTAGTTTTCTTTCTGATGATTTCCCAGTTGGAGCTCTATATTCTGCAATCGAGTTTAATGGAAATATCTACTATTTCGATTTAGAACATGACTACCAATTTACTCCTGAAGAGATTGGAGAACACCAATTCAAACTCATGGTAGCTCAAAACCCACTTAGTAATGAAAATGGTGATGCTTCTCCTCTAGCTTCTTACTTCAATGTTTATCCTAACCCATTCAACCCAGAAACTACTATTGCCTTTGATGTTAAAAATGCCGGTAAAGTCGAACTTGCTGTCTATAACTTAAAAGGTCAAAAAGTAAAAACTCTCTGTAATGAGATGCTTACTGCTGGAAGAAAATCTTTTGTTTGGAATGGAAAAAATAGTGATAATAGACAAACTGCTTCCGGTATCTATTTCATGAAACTAAAAGCTGAAGGTCAAAAACCAGTTATCAGAAAAGTTATGCTAATGAAATAACAATCATAATCATAAATAACTATCCCCCTCATCTAGAGGGGGATTTTTAATGGGACAAGACTCTCTATCTCTCTATCTCTCTATCTCTCTATCTCTCTATCTCTCTATCTCTCTATCTCTCTATCTCTCTATCTCTCTATCTCTCTATCTCTCTATCTC